>NZ_JBSFTC010000014.1:0-30521 GCF_053590415.1 Nonomuraea sp. NPDC003201 | reverse complement strand
TCGCCGAGACTCGGCGAACCGGCGAAGGCGGCAAGGTCGGCCAGGCTGCCGTTGAACACCGTCGGCGAGCCCGGAAGGGTGCTGGAGGAGCCGGCGTACTGCCAGGCGGTGAAGCGTGACCAGCCCGCGGGCAACGCCCCGGGGGACCCGCTGTAGTTGGAGGTCTCCAGAGGGTTGGCCGAGAACGACTTGTTGCTCCCCGTGCACTGGTTCCACCAGTTGGGATTGGTGTAGATGGCCGCTTCCCGGCCGGTCTGCGCCTTGACCTCGTTCACGAAGTCGCGAATCCAGGTGACCATCTGAGTGGTCGACAACCCGTAGCAGGGATACATCGGGGCGGACGTCGTCCACCAGGGCCACTCGATGTCGAGCTGCAGGGGGAGGGTCTTGCCGTCGTTGACGTACTGGGCATGGGAGATCAGCCAGTCCGCCTGGGCCTTTCCGGTGTTCACGCCCTTGTCCGGGCGGCCGAAGGCGTAGGCCCCGATGTAGACGCCGTTGGCCTTGGCGTTGTGGTAGTTGGCGTTGTACGTCGCATCGACGAAGTCGAGGCCCTCAGTGGCCTTCGCCCAGCCGAACTTGACGCCCTTGGCCGCCGTCTGCGCCCAGTCGATCGTTCCGGCGTGGTTGGAGACGTCGGTGCCGCCGACCGTGTATCCCGCCGGGACGGCGGCCTGCGCCGGCTGCACCCCCAGGGCGATCACCGATACGAACGCGGCCACTCCGGCCATGACACGGACGGCCCGCATGGATCTGATCATGAGATTTCTCCGGTTCCAGCGGGGGCGGGATTCCTGTCCGCCCCCGTCTTGGGGGGTTGGGTCAGCGGACGATGCCCTGGGAGTCAATGTGGTTGCCGTCCCAGTCGCCGATGAGGGGCAGGTCGGAGGCGTCGCCGTAGCCGATGGAGGTCGTGGTCTCGGTGCCGCTGGTGACAGGGCTGGTACGCATGTAGAAGGTGCCGTTCATGCGGACCCCGACGTTGTCCTTGCCGTCGCCATCCCAGTCACCGACCAGCGGAGCGGCGCCGGCGTCGCCGTAACGGAAGGTGTAAGAAGCCGCCCCGGTCTGAGGGGTGTTGGACAGGTAGAAAGTGGCATTGGTGGCGCTGTAGGCGCTGACGGTGTCCTTGCCGTCGCCATCCCAGTCACCGACCAGAGGGACCATGTCGGCATCGCCGTAGGCGACGGAGGTCGTCGTCTCGGTGCCGCTGGTGACGGGACTCGTGCGCATGTAGAAGGTGTTGCCCATACGGACCCCGACGTTGTCCTTGCCATCACCGTCCCAATCGCCCACCAGCGGGGCGGCGCCGGCGTCGCCGTAACGGAAGGTGTAGGAGGCCGCTCCGGTTTCGGGCGTGTTGGACAGGTAGAAGGTCGCGGTGGTCGGGTCGAAGCTGCTGACCGTGTCCTTGCCATCGCCGTCCCAGTCACCGCGAATGGGGATCATCGGGCTGTTGCCGTACGCGATGACCGGGCGGGTGGCCACGTTCGAGCTCTGGCTGTCGGACAGGTAGAACTCCAGGACGCCGAGGTTCGGCGAACCGCCGTCGATGCCGACCGGTGAGGAGTAGCCGACGATGTCGATGTCCGATCGCGAGTAGCTGTGGGCCTTGATCGCGTCGCCGCTGTTGCCCTCGATCGTGTAGACGGTGCTCGCGTTGGACGAGGTGACGATGCCGACGTGGTCGATGTCCCCGCTCTGGTCCCAGTCGAACACCAGCGCGTCCCCGGGTTGAGGGGTGTAACCGCTGGAGCGGGCGTGCCAGGTGCCGTGCGTGGTCCCGTAGTCCTTGAAGGAGGAGGCCCAGCCGGTCAGGATGCCCCCGCTGGTCTCGGCCACGTCCGCGTAGCGCACCCCGGCGGTCTTCCAGACGTACTTGGAGAAGTCGGCGCACCAGTCGCTGTTGCGGAACTGCACGCCGTCCCCCGCACCGCAGCCGGAGGCCGACTTCCACGTGCGGAAGACCCCTGTGTAGTAGTTGCACCCGCTGCCCATGGGGTTCTCCTTGTTGCGGGCCGCCTTGCCGGCTTCCGCCTGCGCGACCGAGACGATCGTGTCCCGGCTCGCCGCGGAGGCCGGGGCGGTGAGGGCCGCCTGCAGCCCGACCACCGAGATCGTCGCCGACAGCAGGCAGGTGGTGGCGCGCTTGGCCATCGAGTTCTTCATGACGTCCCTCTCGCTTGCGTTGCTTGACGAGAACTGAGACTGGTCGGGGTCTCTCCAAATGGACTGCAATAGCGCTGTACCGGTCCGTACTGGCATGATCGGTGCGGGCACGAAACCTGGGAGATTCACATGGAGTTACGGCTCCTGGGACCGGTGGAAGTGTGGAGCGGGGGACGGCAGGTGCTCCTCGGGGGCACCAAGCCGCAGTCGCTGCTGGCCGCTCTCCTGCTGGAGGCGGGCCGCGTCGTCACGGTCGACAGGCTGATCGAGGCGATCTGGGAGCACGATCCGCCGACGACCGCCCGCGGCGTGCTGCAGACCTACGTCGCCTCGCTGCGAAGAGCCTTCACCGGCGCGGGGCTGCCCGACGTCATCGTCTCCCACCGGCTCGGCTACCTGGCCGAGATCCCCCCGGACGTCCTGGACCGGGACCTCTTCCAGCGGCTCGTCACCCAGGGCAGGCAGTCCTCCCAGCAGGGGCGGCACGAGGAGGCGGGCGAAACCTTCCGTACGGCTCTGCGGCTCTGGCGCGGCGAGGCCCTGGGCGGGATCGGCGGCGCGTACCTGCGCGCGGAAGCCGTCCGGCTGGAAGAGCTGAGACTGGCGGTCACCGAGGAGCGGATCGCCGCGGACCTCGCGGCCGGGCAGGACGAGCGGCTCATCGACGAGCTGGCCGAGCTGGTCGCGCTGCACCCGACGCGCGAGCGGCTGCGCCGCGACCTCATGGTGGCCCTGTACCGGGTGGGCAGGCAGGCCGACGCGCTGGCCGTCTACCAGAAGGGCCGCCGGGTGCTGATCGAGGAGATGGGCGTCGAGCCCGGGCCCGAGCTGCGCCAGGCGCAGGAGGCCATCCTGCGTTCGGACCCCGCGCTGGCCAGGCCGGTCAAGGCCGCGCCCCGCATGCCGCGCCAGCTGCCCTCCCCCGTGCCCGACTTCACCGGGCGCGAGAAGGAGATCGTGGCGCTGCGTGACCATCTCACCGGCTCCGGCGCCACCCCGATCTGCGTCATCTCCGGCCAGGGCGGCGTCGGGAAGTCCGCCCTGGCACTGCGTACGGCACACGAGATCGCGCACCACTATCCCGACGGGCAGCTCCACGTCGAGCTGCGCGGCACCACAGGCACGCCGGCCGGTGCCGAGGAGGTGCTCGGGCGGCTGCTGCGCGAGCTTGAGCCCACCGGCGCGCCGCTCCCGCTCACGCTGGAGGAGCGTGCCAGCCGCTACCGGACGCTGCTGGCCGACCGGCGCCGGCTGATCGTGCTGGACGACGCCGCCTCGGAGGCTCAGGTACGCCCGCTGCTGCCGGGCAGCGAGGGCTGCGCGGTGATCGTCACCTCCAGGAACCGGCTCGCCGGGCTGTCCGGCGCCATGCTCGTCGAGCTTGGCATGCTGCCGCCCGAAGCGGGCATCGACCTGCTCATCCGCATCGCGGGCGAGGAGCGGATCACCGGCGACCCGCAGGCGGCGGCGCGCATCGTCGGCCAGTGCGGTGGCCTGCCGCTCGCACTGAGGGTCGCGGGCGCGCGCCTGGCCTCGCGGCGCCGCTGGTCGGCTCAGCGGCTGGCCGACCGGCTCGCCGACGAGCAGCACCGGCTCGACGAACTGGCCGCCGGTGACCTGGAGGTACGCGCCAGCATCGCCCTCAGCTACGACATGCTCTCCGCCCAGGAGAAGCGGGCGCTGCGCCGGCTGGGCCTGCTCGGGCTGCCGAGCTTCCCCCTCTGGGTGGCCGCGACCGCCGTGGACATCGGCCCGCGCGAGGCCGACCAGCTGCTGGAGCAGCTCGTGGACACCTCATTGGTCGACGAGGTGGACCCCGACGAGACCGGTCAGGCCCGTTACCGGCTCCACGACCTGGTCAGGCTGTTCGCCGGCGAGCGCGCCCGGGCCGAGGAAGGGGCCGAGGAGCTGACGGCGATGACCAGAAGGGTGCTGGGTGGCTGGCTGTGGCTGGTCGAGCAGGTCAGCAAGGTCGTCCCGACCGGGGCCGTTCCCCTGCGCGTCACCCTCGGGCTGCCGCACCCGGTGGGGGATGAGGCGGCCCGCCCGGCGCTGGCCGACCCGCGGGGCTGGTTCCGGAGCGAGGAGGAGTCGCTGATCGCCGCCGTCGAGCTGGCCGCCTCGATGGACCTCGACCAGCTGGCCGTCGACCTCGCCTCCGCGCTGTCCCTGGTGGCTCTCGGAAGCAGCCAGTACGTCGTCGACGACCCGTTCACCTCCTGGCACCGCACCCACGAGGCGGCGCTGGCCGCGGCGCGCCGCACCGGCAACGTGCTCGGCGAGGCGAGCCTGCTGGCGGGCCTGGGACAGCTCTACTACGAGCGGGACTTCTACGCCGAGTCCCGCCAGTACCTCAGCCAGGCGCTTTCGCTGTTCCGCGAGGCCGCGGACGTACGGGGAGAGGCCTCCACCCTGGCCGCCCTCGGCGCGGCGTGCCGCGAACAGGGCTACCTGGCCGAGGCGCTGCACTTCCTCGGCGAGGCCGAACCGCTCTGGGAGCGCCTGGCCGACACCGCCGCCATCGCCCACGTCAAACGGCTGACCGGCACGGTACGCCTCGAACGCGGCGACTACGCCGCCGCCTGGACCGACTTCACCACGGCGCTGACCCGCTACCAGGAGGTCGGCAGCCGGCGCGGCGCCGGGCTGACCCTGCGCAACATGTCGCTGCACCACCGCGCCAGAAGCGAGTACGACCTGGCCGAGAAGGTGTGCGAGCAGGCGCTGGAGATCTTCCGGCAGCTCGGCGACCGGCTCATGGTGGCCTACTGCTCCCGTTCGCTGGCCAAGGTCAGGCTCCGGCGCGGCGGGCACGAGCAGGCCAGGCGGCTGCTGGAGGAGGCGCTCGGCGTCACCCGGACCCTGCACGACCGCTGGGGCGAGGCCTGCACCCTGCGTACCCTCGGCGAGCTCAACCTGGCCGAGGGCCGCCTCTACCAGGCCAAGGCTGATCTGGAGGAGTCCGTCCGGCTGTGGGAGGCGCTGCGCCTGGGCCTGTTCCGGGCCCGTACCCTGCGGGACCTGGCGCTGGTCCACGAGGCCCTCGGCGATGACGCCACCGCCCGTACGACCCGGGCCGAGGCGCTGGAGGTGTTCCGGCTGCACGGCGCCCGCGAGTACGAGGAGATGTCGCAGTAAGAACCGTTTCAGGAGGATTACAGCGGTCTTGGATCCCGCTCGTGAACCATGGCGACGACACACCTCATGTGGCGTGTCCATGGTTCACAACGGAGGGCTTCCATGCCGAAGATCGTGCTCCTGTCCGACCCGCGGATCGCCGCGGTTTCCGTCAAGGAGTGCGGGGAACCGCTCGTGGACCTGCGCACCGTGGAGGCCATCCGCGTCGATCCGAGGCTGGCCGACGGCGAGGGGGCCTACGCGCACGTACGGCTGAGCGTGGCCGACCGGCTGGTGGCCGCGCAGACTCGGCTGCCCCGCGAGCTGCGCCTGCTGATCACCGAGGGGTACCGTCGGGTGGGACTGCAGCAGCAGTACTTCGACTCATCGGTCTCCCGTCACCGCGCCGCGCACCCCGGCTGGGACGAGAGCCGCGTTCGCGTCGAGGCCAGTCGATACGTCTCCCCGCCCGACGTGGCCCCCCACGTCACCGGCGGCGCGGTCGACCTCACCCTGTGCACCTCCACCGGCGACGAACTGCCGATGGGCACGCCGGTCAACGCCACCCCGCCGGAGGACGGCGAGGCCTGCTACACCGCCTCGACCGCCATCTCCGCGGAGGCCACGGTGAACCGGCACATCCTGGGCGCCGCCATGACCTCCATCGGCTTCGTCAACTACCCGACCGAGTGGTGGCATTGGTCCTACGGCGAGCGCTATTGGGCCTTCACCACGAGCGCTCACCACGCGCTGTACGGCCCGTGGGAGCTGCCGTCCTGAGGTGGACGGCCCGGCCGGCACACCGTCGCGGGCCGGCCCCGATGACGACGACATCGTACGTGTTGCCGTCCAGGTCAGTTTCCCTTCGCGGCGCGGCCGAGACGGAAGGCCGAGATGAGGAAGAAGATGCCGCCGGGGATCGCGTAGCCGGCCGCGTTGGTCAGCGTCGGGTTGGCCGCGGAGGCGCCGAGGATGAAAGACGCACCGGCGAGTACGGAGATGCCGCCGCTGATGATCATCGGCCACTGGCCGCCCATCTTGCGGCGGGTGACGCCCACGATCAGCTGGACCAGCCCGGCCACGACCGCCCAGGCGCCCCACACGCGCAGCACAGCCGGGATACCGGACGCGCAGGCGACGGCCACGCCGATGGCGGTGATCAGGCTGACCGCGATGTTCACGTACAACAGGGCAGGTGATCCGGTGGCGCGCGACGCGCGGGCGTCGATGACGGCGGCGGCCACGTCGAACAGCGGGTAGAGCACGAGCAGGGTGACCGCGAGCGGACCCAGGTTCGAGGCGGTCGTGAACATCGCGAGGGCCCAGACGATGGCGAACGCGAACCGGACGAAGTACAGCCGCCGCAGCGCGGACGCGGTCCCGGAAAAACCGGGCGAAGCAGCGATGGTGCTCATGATGATCCCTTTCGGTGGATGAGCGATGGGGAGAGCGGCCCGTGGTCGGCCTTCTCGATCAGGTGGGGGCCTGCCAGGCCGCCGCCTCGCTCGCGCCTAGCTAGACCGAACGTTCTGTCTCGGCACAGCATGGCAACCTGCGGCGCAGACTGTCAAGACCGAACGTTCTATCCCCTAGAATGGCCGTATGCCCAGCCAATCCGAAGGCCGACCGTCCGAAGCGCGGTCCCGGCTGCTCAACACGGCCACCCGGCTCTTCTACGCGGAGGGCATCCACGCCGTCGGCATCGATCGCATCGTCGCCGAAGCGCAGGTGACGCGGGCCACCCTCTACCGGCACTTCCCCGGCAAGGAAGACCTCGTCCTCGCCTACCTGAACGAGGTCGACCGGGCCATGCGGGGTCAGGCGGACGAGGCCGTCGCCGCCGGACTACCGGCCGCCGGCACCATCCAGGCCCTCAGCGAGTCCATCGCCCAAGGCATCCGGTCCCCCGGTTTCCGGGGATGCGCCTTCCTCAACGCCGCCGCCGAGTATCCCGACCCCGAGTCCCCGGTGCGCAAGGCCGTGCTCGCCCACCGCCAATGGTTCCTGGAAACCGTCACGGAGCTGCTGGCCAGGATCCAGGAGACCGGCGCCGAGCCCGCGGCCCGGCACTTCGTGATGATGCGCGACGGCGCCATGGCCGCCGGCTGCCTGTTCGACCCGGTGCTGATCTGCGAGACCTTCCTGCGCGGAGTCGAGAGGCTTCTGCAGGTTTATGCCGTCACCGACTACAGCGGACCGGCGGGCGCCTGAATCCGCAGGCCTCCGCCGGCGAACGCTCTCAGCGGAGGGAGTCGGGGAGCAGGTGCTCGTGCGCCGCGAGCAGCTCGTCGCAGAGCGCGGCGATCTCGGGCATCGGCAGCGTCGCCGAGGTGTTCGGGTCGAGCATGGCCGCGTGCCGGACGTGGTCCCTCCTAGCTCCAGGCGGAGCCGCCGGCGGCGCCCGATCTCGAGGTCGCGGGTCTGCGGGTGCGGCAGCTCCGGATCGACCGGCCCCCGAGATCGGGCGCCACCGGCCGGTCGCCTGGCTACGTGGCGGGTGAGTAAGATCGCAACGAGGATGATGCTCTTGTGACGATTCCGGCGAACGGCGGCCGGCGGATGCCCGCCGGGCTCATCGCGCTGACCCTCGGCAGCTTCGGGATCGGCCTGACCGAGTTCGTGATCGCGGGCCTGCTCCCCCAGGTGAGCCTGAGCCTGGCCGTGTCCGAGGCCGCGGCGGGGTGGCTGATCTCCGGATACGCGCTGAGCGTCGCGGTCGGCGCGATCGTGGTGACCGCCGCCACCAGCACGCTGTCCCGCAAGTCCGTCCTCATCGCGTTGGTGGCGCTGTTCGTCGCCGGCAACCTCCTCTCCGCCGTCGCGTATGACTATCCGGTGATGCTGCTCGGCCGCGTCGTCGCCGCCCTGTGTCACGGTTCGTTCTTCGGCATCGGCTCGCTCGTCGCCCGGCGCATGGTGCCGCCGGAGCGGGCGTCGAGGGCGGTGGCGGTGATGTTCGCCGGGCTGACCCTCGCCAACGTCCTGGGCGTGCCGTTCGGCGCGCTGGTCGGCGAACGCTGGGGCTGGCGGGCCACGTTCTGGGCGATCACCGTGATCGGCGTGATCGCCCTGCTCGCCATCGCGGCGCTGGTGCCGGGCTGGGCCGGCGCGGTGGACCGTACGCATCCCTCGGCGGCTTCCGGCCTGAACGGGCTGCGCGTCCAGCTCCGCGCGTTCCGCTCCGCGCAGGTCTGGCTGACGCTGGCGGCCACCGCGCTCGGTTACGGCGGGATGTTCGGCGCGTTCAGCTACATCGCCTACACCTTCACCCAGGTCACCGGCTTCTCCAGCGCCGACGTGGCCTGGCTGCTCGTCGTGTACGGCAGCGGCCTGGTGATCGGGAACCTGGCCGGCGGCCGGGCCGCGGACCGCGACCGGGACCGCACGCTGATCGCCTCCCTGGCCGGCCTCGCCGCCACGCTCATCGCGTTCGGCCTGCTGGCCGGCAGCCCCGTCGCGTCGGTGGTCCTGGTCTTCCTGCTGGGCCTGTTCGGGTTCGCCGCCGTCCCCGGCATGATCACCCGCGTCACCGACTACGCGAACGGCGTCCCGCTCGCCGCCAGCGCCAACGTCTCGGCCTCCAACGTCGGCAACGCGCTCGGCGCCTGGCTCGGCGGCCTGGCCATCAGCGCCGGCCTCGGCTACACCGCTCCCCTGTACGCCGGCGCCGCCATCGTCGTGGCCGGCCTCGGGGTGATGACCATCAGCGCACGACGAGCACGGAGCGAGCGCGAACAGGCCGCCGTGCTTGGGTGAGCACCCGCCGGTCCTGGGCCGGCGCGGCGATCAGGCGCATGGACCGCTCAGCAGGCCCGACCGGTCCCGCCCGGGCCGAGTCATGCCATCTTGCCTGCCGAGCATCAGCTCGACGTCGAAGCGGTCCTCCCGCGCCTGGAGGCGCAGCTCCTCAAGCCGGTGCGCCTCCGTCACCGCTGAGGGGAGGTCGGCGTAGGCCGGTCCCCGCCACAGATCCAGCCCTGTCCGGTACAGGCCGCTCGCGCCGGCCAGGTCACCCCTGCGCTGGGCGGCACGTGCCCGCTCCACGAGGTCCGTGAACCTCATCGCGTCCAGTTCCGACGTCTCGACCCCGGATCGAATAGCCGTTCCTGCCGTAGCCGATGCGGTCGGCCGATCCGAGGGTGTGCCGGAGGCGGTGGACATAGACCTGTAAACCCTTACGGGCGCTACGCGGCGGTTTGCCGTTCCACAGCGCGTCGATGAGAGAGTCCACCGGCACCGGCCGGTTCGCCTCGGACAACAGGACAGCCAGCAGCCGGCACCACATGCTCGCGGCCCGGCCGAGACGTACCGGCGGTGCGCGATGCGCCAGCCGCGGTCCGCTCTCACACCCAACCGGACAACAGCGTCCGCATGCTCAACATCAGCATGCCCCGCATTCGACAATGATCAGTCAGACGGGCTACATTGTTACCGGACAGCATTGTCCGGTTGCGATACTGGCTCCCGACAGGAGAGGACGTTGAGCGCTTTCGACAGCAAGATCTGCCTGGTCACCGGCGCGGGCGATGCGGTCGCCTTCGCCAAGTCCGGCGCTCGCGTCGTGCTCTGTGATGTCAACGAGGAGAGCGCCCATCGCACCGCTGCCGACATCACCACTGTGCTCGCCCTGGGCGAGCGCCTGGCCCAGCCCGGGCAGGTGGCCGACGCCGCCCTCTTTCCGGCCTCCGACGCGGCCTCGTTCATCAACGGCGCGATCGTGCCGGTGGACGGCGGCCTGACGCGAGGCCGAGAAAGAAGCACGAGCTGATCGAGACCTTCCAGCAGGCACCGGAACTGGAGCCGCGGGTGGAATGGGCCGAACTGCGCGAGGGCTGCCCGGTGGCGCACACGCCAAAATGATCGCATGCGACTCGCCAACATCAGCGAGAACGTCGCGATCGGCGAGACCACCCCCGGCCAAGAGCGCAGCCTGCCTGCCGCCAATCACCACGAGAACACCTTTGAGCACGCCGCCGAACTGAGCTCCCCACCTGATCTCCCGAATCGGAAAGGCATCCATGGAACACTCTCCGACGCCGCCTGCCCGCCTCACAGTCGCGGACCTGGGCTTCGACCCGGACGTGCTACGCGCCAGGTACCGCCACGAACGCGACCGCCGGTTGCGGCCCGACGGCAACGCCCAGTACCAGGGCGCCCGTGGCGAGTTCGGCTACTACGCCGCCGACCCGTACACCGAACGCGCCGAGCGGGAGCCGGTCCGCGACAGGGTCGAGGCGCTGGTGGTGGGTGGCGGCTTCGGCGGGCTGCTCACCGGCGCCAGGCTCCGCGAGGCCGGCGTGGACGGCATCCGGATGCTCGACGAGGCCGGCGACTTCGGCGGCACCTGGTACTGGAACCGCTACCCGGGCATCCACTGCGACATCGAATCATCGGTCTACCTGCCGCTGCTCGAAGAGGTCGGCTACCTGCCCACCATGCGGTACGCACCCGGCGAGGAGATCCGCCGGCACGCCGTCGCGATCGCCGAACTCTACGACCTGTACCGCGACACGCTGTTCCACACCCGCGTCACCGAGCTGCGCTGGGACGACGCCGCGGCCGAGTGGCAGGTGCGCACCGACCGCGGCGACGACTTCCGTGCCCGCTACGTCGTCATGTCCTCCGGCACCCTGACCCAGCCGAAGCTGCCCGGCATCCCCGGCATCGAGACGTTCCGCGGGCACACCTTCCACACCAGCCGCTGGGACTACGGCTACACCGGCGGCGACCAGAGCGGCGGCCTGCACCGGCTCGCCGGCAAGCGGGTCGCGGTCGTGGGCACCGGCGCCACCGGGATCCAGGTCATCCCGCACCTGGGGCGCGACTCGCAGCACCTGTACGTCTTCCAGCGCACCCCCTCGTCGGTCGACGTACGCGACAACCGCCCCACCGACCCGGCCTGGGCGGCCTCGCTCAAGCCCGGCTGGCAGCGGGAACGGATGGCGAACTTCCTCACCGTCGTCACCGGCGGGCCCGCCGACCAGGACCTGATCAACGACGGCTGGACCAGCACCGCACGGCTGCAACGCCACCTGATGGCCGGCACCGTCGACACCGACCTGTCACCCGAGCAGCGCGAGTACCTCGACGAGATCGCCGACTTCCAGAAGATGAACCAGATCCGCGCCCGCGTCGACGAGATCGTCGACGACCCGGCCACCGCGGAGCTGCTCAAGCCCTGGTACCGCTACATGTGCAAGCGGCCCACCTTCAGCGACCACTACCTGCAGACGTTCAACCGGCCCAACGTCACCCTGGTGGACACCGCCGACCACGGCGGCATCACCGCGATGACGGAGTCGGCGGTCGTGGTCGGCGAGCACGAGTACGAGGTCGACTGCGTCATCTTCGCCACCGGCTTCGAGGTCGGCGTCTCCGGCATCCTCTCCGGCGCCCTGCCGGTGTACGGCCGCGGCGGCGCGCCCCTGCTCGGCACCTGGCGGCAGGGCCCCCGCACGCTGCACGGCTTCTACGGCCACGGCTTCCCGAACCTGTTCCACCTGGGCCCGCTGCAGAACGCCTCCGCGGTCAACTTCGTGCACATCCTGCACGAGCAGGCCACCCACATCGGCGCCGTGGTCGCCGAGGCCCGCCGGCGTGGCCTCGGTGTGGTCGAGCCGACCAAGGACGCCGAGGACGCGTGGGTCGCCACCATCCGGGAGCTGGCGCCGGACCACAGCCGGTTCCAGGCCGAGTGCACGCCCGGCTACTACAACAACGAGGGCAAGCCCCGCCGGGTCAGCCAGACGTACGGGCCCGGTCCGGTCGCCTTCCACGACCTGCTGCGCCGGTGGCGTGCCGAGGGCGGCATGGACGAGATCCTGGCGGGCGACCGATGAGCCGCCGCACGGCCGAGCCGCTGGTCCGGGCGAGTCCGCTGTGGGGGTCGAACGGCATGGCCTTCGGACCCGACGGGCGCCTGTACGTGGCCCAGTTCCTCGCCGGTCAGATCAGCGCCGTCGACCTGGCCACCGGCGACGTCGAGGTGGTCGTGCCACCGGACGGGCCGCTGCACTCCCCCGACGACCTCGCCTTCGACAGCGACGGCGCGATGTACGTGACCGACCTGGTCCCGGGCCGGGTGTGGCGACGGGGCCCGGCCGGGGACTTCACGCTCGTCACCGGCGAGCTCACCGCGCCCAACGGCATCGCCTGCGTCGGCACCCGGGTGTTCGCCAACGAGATGATCCCGGGTGGACGCCTGCTGGAGCTGTCCCCGGCCGGCGAGGAACCCACGGTGCTCACGGCGGGCCTCGCCATGGGCAACGCGATGCAGCTCGGCCCGGACGGGCAGCTCTACTACCCGCACATGCTCACCGGCGAGGTATATCGCATCCCGCTCGACGGCGGCGAGCCGGAGCTGGTGGCCGCGGACGTCCGGGATCCGGTCGCCGTGCGCTTCGACCGCGCCGGCACCCTGCTGGTCCTCGCCCGCGGGGCGAGCGGGATCGTCACGCGCGTCGACCTGGCCGGCACCGGCGACCGGTCGGAAATCGTCAGCGAGCTCAACGCCCTGGACAACGCCGCCTTCGACGCCGACAACCGGATGTTCGTCTCCAGCTACGCGCATGGCGGCGTCGCCGAGCTCGCGGCCGACGGACGTACCCGCCAGATCGTGCCCCGCGGCCTCGGCGGTCCCTTCGGGGTGACCATCGATCTCGGCGGCGGCGTCCACGTGGCCGACCACTACCGCCTCACCCAGCCCGCCGACCGGCCGGACGAAGACGTCACCACCACCGAGCAGCTGACCTTCGTGCACGGCATCGCCGCCGACGGCGACCTGCTCCACACCACCTCCCAGTACGGGCACGTACGCACCTACGACCGCCGCTCCGGCACGGTACGCACCCGGGCCGACGGCCTGAACCGGCCGCTGGGCATCGCCGTGCGCGCCGACGGCACCCTGCTGGTCGCCGAATCCGGCGCCGGCCGCATCGTCGCCATCGACCACGACGACCAGGTCAGCGTGCTGGCCGAGGGCCTCGGCCGCCCCGTCGACGTGGCCGTGGACGCCGGCCAGCGCTGCTACGTCAGCGACGAGCGGCTCGCCGCGGTGTACCGCGTCGAGCACGGCGTACCCGTACTGCTGGCCGACGGGCTCGGCACCCCGCAGGGCATCACCGTCCACGACGGCACCATGTACGTCGTCGAGACCGCCCACCGCCGCCTGCTCGCCGTCGACCTCGCCACCGGCGACGTGGAGGTCGAAGCCGACTCGCTTCCGGTCGCGTCCGCGGCCGGCCTGACCGGCCCGGAACCCGGCCTGTTCATCCCGCCCGGCCTGCCCGGAATGCCGCGGCCGTTCGCCGGGATCGCGGCCACGGCGGACGGCTCCCTGGTCATCGCGGCGAACGGCGACGGCAGCGTCCTGCTCCTGCACCCCGAAGAAGCCGCACCTGGCCGGAGTGACCACTGTGGCCGCGACGCCTGAACGCGGCTCAGATCAGCTTCAGCGCGCTGCGGACATCGCTGAGCGCTGCCGCAGGCTCTCCAGGGTGAGAACCGATCCAGCCGGCAGCTCCCCGCTGACGATGTCCGAACCCAGCGCGTCGAGGACCGCCGGGCGGCCGGCGCGAGCAGGACGACGGCCGTCGGCGAGGAGGCGAAGATGCCGAAGCCGCCGTCGGAGAGCACCAGCGACCCGCGGAAGTTGGTCTCGAAGATCGGGCCGAGGATGAAGGCGGGGACGATCGGCGCCGGCGGGACCCCGCGCCATGGCCGAGCGGATCCACGGGACGGTACGGGACCTACGCGCGGTGGAGGACGTCGCCCACCGCGGCCAGCGTCAGCGTCTTGTAGCCGACCGAGTCGAACAGCACGGTGATCCGGTCATGTTCGCGGCTCATGACCGTCCCCGCCCCCCACATCGTGTGCGTCACCCTCGCCTGCACGGGTAGCTCCCCGCCGTCCGAGGCGGGCGCCGGTTCGGGTGCCGGGCCGTTCTCGCAGGTGTCGCAGGTGCCGCAGGTCCCGGCGTACGGCTCGCCGAAGTAGTGGAGCAGGAATCGGCGGCGGCAGCCCCTGGTCTCCGCGTAGCCGCGCATCATGTCGATCCGCGAGTCGTCCACCCGTCGTCGCGCCTCGTCCAGCTCCGACGCCCGCGCGGCGGCCTGCTCCGGCGTCAGCGTGCGGGAGGCGTACCGCAGGTCGCCGGTGTGGGTCACGGTCAGCGCGCCCGCGTGTTCCAGCAGGTTGACGAGCCTGGCGAGGTTGGACGTGCTCACCTTGAGCAGCGCGGCCAGTTCGCCCGCGGGCACCGTTCCGGCGTGCTCGCGAACCAGGGTCGCCACGCGCAGCAGTGCCTCGGCGTCGGCCCGCCCGCCGGTGAAGAACCGGCGCAGGCCCAGATCCTCCTGCCGGTAGAACAGCACCGCCGAGGCCGGAGCGCCGTCCCGTCCCGCCCTGCCGATCTCCTGGTAGTACGCCTCCGGCGACTCCGGCGGCTCGGCGTGCAGCACGTAGCGCACGTCGGGCCGGTCGATGCCCATGCCGAACGCCGACGTCGCCACGACGGTGTCCACCTCGCCCCTGGTGAACAGCTCGTGCACGCGGGTGCGTTCGGTGGCCCGCATGCCGCCGTGGTACGGCTCGGCCCGGCGTCCCTTGCGGGTCAGCGCGTCCGCGTACTGCTCGGTCTCCTTGCGGGTGGCGACGTACACCAGGCCGAGACCGTCGAGGGAGGCGGCATGCTCGACCAGCGCCCGCTTCTTGTCCTGGGCGGAGACGAAGCGGCGGACCTCCAGCGAGATGTTCGGGCGGTCGAACCCCCTGATGATCTCCACCGGGTCGGCCAGCCCCAGCGAGCGGATGATCTCCACACGGACGTTCGGGGCGGCGGTGGCGGTCATCGCCACCACCGGCGGATGCCCCAGGCGCTCGATGACCTTCCCGAGCCGCAGGTAGTCGGGCCGGAAGTCGTGGCCCCAGGACGAGACGCAATGGGCCTCGTCGATGACGATCAGCGAGGGCCCGGCCTGTGCGAGGCGTTCGACGACGTCGGCCTTGGCGAGCTGCTCCGGGGACAGGAACACGAACGCCGCGTCCCCGGCCGTCACCTTCTCCAGCCCGGCCGATACGGAGGAGGTCGAGTTCACCGCCACGGCGCCGCCCGCGTCGGCCTTGAGCAGGTTGGTCACCTGGTCGCGCTGGAGCGCGATGAGCGGCGAGACGACGATCGCGGGGCCGTCGAGCAGCAGCGTGGGCACCTGGTAGACCGCTGACTTGCCGCCGCCTGTCGGCATGACGAGCAGCACGTCGCGGCCCTTGAGTAAGTGCTCCATCGCCTCCTGCTGGCCCGGGCGCAGCTCTCTCCAGCCGAAGCGCCGCAAGGCCGTGGCCCGCAGCTTCCGCCCCTGCCGCCCGAACCGGCCCTTCAACCTTGTCCACAAGCCCATGCAACCCAACCCTCCACTCGGTGGCGGTCATTACCCGCACCGGCGGGCCGCATGCCTGCGACCGATCGGGCCGCAGCTTACGGCAACTCGCCCGCCAGGCCGGGCACGCCCCACATCGAACGGCACACCGGCGTCAGCCCTTGACCGCGCCGGCGCTCAACCCCTGGATGAGGAAGCGCTGGACGTACGCGAAGAGCACGACGACGGGCGCGACGGCGATCAGGCCCCCGGCGGCGAGCGCGCCGAAGTCGGTGCCGAACTCCCCCAGCAGGTAGCTCAGCCCGACGGGCACGGTGAACCGGTCCTGCGAGCTGATGAACATGATGGCGAACAGGAAGTTGTTCCACGCGCTGATGAACGCGAAGGACCCGACGGCGACGATCCCGGGCTTCAGCAGCGGCAGGACCACCGCGCAGAACGCCTGGATCCGGCCGCACCCGTCCACCTGAGCCGCCTCCTCCAGGGAGACCGGCACATTTCTGATGAAGCCCGCCATGAGGACGAGGGAGAGCGGCAGGTGGAAGACGGTGTCGGCGATGATCAGGCTCCACAGGCTGTTCGTCAGATAGAGCCCGTTGAAGATCTGGAAGAGCGGGATGAGCATCATGGCGCCCGGGATGAACTGCGTGCACAGCATGATGACCAGGAAGACGTTCTTGCCGCGGAAGGTGAGGCGGGCGAGCGCGTACCCGCCGAGCATGCCGATCACCGTCGACACGAGGAGGCTGGCGACCGCGACGACGATGCTGTTGCGGAAGTAGACGCCGAAGCCCGAGCCCTCCCAGACCCTGCGGAAGTTCTCCAGGGTGATGGGCCACGGCACGAGGGCCGTGGAACCCGGCGGCCGGAAGGCGAACAGCACCATCCAGTACAACGGGACGAGCGTGAAAAGCAGGAACAACGTCAGCGGCAACCACAGCATCAGGCGGCCGCCGACCGAGCGCCGCCGCTTGCGGGCCGCGTGGGCGCCGGTCGCGTGCCCCTCGGTCGCTGGTGTCGCCGGGGCCTGCCCGACGTCGTCGCGGGTGGCGAGGCTCACTTGCCCTCCTTGGAATCGCCGGAGCTGATGCGCAGGTAGACCAGGGACGCGAAGGTCAGCAGCAGGAACGCCGTGACGGTGAGCGCGGAGCCGTAGCCGAAGTCCTGGTCGTGGATGGCGGTCTGGGCCACGTAGAGCGGCAGCGTGGTCGTCGAACCCGCCGGGCCGCCGGCGGTCATCGTGTACAGCAGGTCGACGTTGTTGAACTCCCACACCGCCCGCAGCAGCGTGGCGATGATCACGGCCCTGCGGATGTGCGGCCAGGTCACCGCCGAGAACCGGCGCAGCGGCCCGGCGCCGTCGACGTTCGCGGCCTCGTACAGCTCCAGCGGCACCGACTGCAGGTCGGCGAGGATGAGGATGGCGAAGAACGGGATGCCCTTCCACAGCTCGGCGATGACCAGGGCCCAGAAGGTCGTGCCGGGATCCGACAGCAGGGAGGTCCCGTACTCGCCGATGCCCATGGACGCCAGGTAGTGCCCGATCCCGGTGGTGGGGTTGTAGAGCAGGATCCAGATCGTCGTGGTGAGGATGCCCGACACCGCCCATGGGCTGAAGGCCAGGGCGCGGGCCAGCCCGCGGCCCACGAAGGTGCGGTTCAGCACCAGCGCCAGCGCCAGGCCGAGCACGAACTGCAGCCCCACCTCCACGAACACCCACTGGGCGGTGAAGCGCAGGCTCCGCCAGAACCGCTCGTCGGCCAGCAGTGCCCGGTAGTTGTCCAGGCCGGCGAACCCGTCGTCGAGGGGCCGGGTGAGGTTGTGGTGGCGCAGGCTCTCCCAGAAGACGCTGAGCACGGGATAGAGCAGGAAGACCAGCACCAGCACGACGGCCGGCGCGATCAGCAGGTACGCGTGCCCGGCCCGGGACCCGGCCGGGCGGTGCACCGGTTCGGCGGTCGTGGAGCTCATCCGTGCTCCTTGTCGTACTTGCGCTTGGCCGTGGTCAGGGACGTGGCCGCGGCGGTGAGGAAGTCACGGGGCGTCAGGCTGCCCTGCAGCACCTTCTGCCACTCCGGAAGCAGGTCGGTGACGGTGATGGAGGTGAATTCCGGCAGGTAGTAGGGCTGTTCCAGGGTCACGACGCCGGGCTTCGCGGCGGCGTCCAGCGCGGCCTTCATGGCGGCGTTCTCGGTCACCCACTTCTCTTTCGCGACCGTCTTGTTGCCCGGGAGGTATCCGGACTTCTGGGCCCAGAAGCTGTTGCCCTCGGGCTCCATCGTGTAGGCGAGGAACTTCCAGGCCTCCTCCTGGTGCTCGCTCTCCTGGAACATCGCGAACCCGGTCGTCATCCAGCCGGTCAGCACCTGGCCGTCCGGCCCGGGGAAGGGCGCGACGGCGCCGACCTTCTCGGCTCCCAGGGCGGCGACGTGGTTGGGGTAGGAGCCGATGCTGTGGCTCAACATGGCCGCGCCGCCGTTGCCGAACTGGGCCACCATGGTCTTGAAGTCGGCGGTCAGGTCGCTGCGCGCGGTCTGCTTGCCGAACAGGGCCACGTACTTCTCGCAGGCGGCGATGACCGCGGGGTCGTCCAGTGTGGAGGACCCGTCCTCGCGGAAGAACGTGCTCACGCCCGCGCGTGGATAGACCATCTGCACGAACTGGCTGAAGAAGCCGTTGCCGCCGCGCAGCGTGTAGCCGAAGCGGCCGGAGGAGGCGTTGGTGAGGCGGCTCGCGGCCGCGTCGAAGTCCGCCCAGGTGGCCGGCGGCTTCAGCCCGGCCTCCTGGAACCAGTCGGCGCGATAGTAGATCACGTCGGCGAGGCTGGTGGTGGGCGTCAGGTAGAGCTTGCCGTCGGGGGCGGCGGCCCGGGAGGACTTGAGCATCTGCTCGGAGACGTGCTGTTCGAGGCCGGCCTTCTTCAGGCGTTCGTCCAGGGGGGCCAGCGCGTTCTGGGCCACCAGGGCCGCGAGGTCGGACGCCTTCGGGGTGAGCAGGTCGGGTGTGGAGCGCGTGGCGATCGCGGTGTTGATCTTCTGCATGTACTGGTCGGTGGGCAGGCCCAGGTAGTTGATGCGGATGCCGGGGTTCTTGGCCTCGAACATCGAGATCAGCTTCTTGAGGTTGGCCGTGCGCTCCGGGCGGGTGTCGGTGTCCCACAACTGCAGCGTGACGGTGCCGCCGCTGCCGCCGCCTGAGCCGCCGCAGGCGCTCACCGCGGACGCCAGACCCATGGCGACGCCGGCCTGTGCCGCCGTCCGGATGAAGCTGCGCCGGGACAGGGCGTACCGGCCGAGGACCTCGGCCGGGTGGTGCTGACGGGTCATGGGTCTTTCCTCTCGTTCACCAAGAACTGCGCTCCGCTGTGCGGTTGCCATACGGTACATGAGATATGAGATTTAGGGTATGGTCGGTTCTATACAATGGGCCATGTGCCCTCCGATCCCACCCCGGCGGCCAGACGGAGCGCCGGTTATGGTGATCGACGACAAGTGAAGGAGCGCGGGTGAGTGAGACAGCGTTGGGCGCGATCAAAGCGTCTTCCAGGACGGCCCTCGTCCTCGAAGCGCTGCGGCGCGGCATTCTGAGCGGCGAGCTGCCGGCCGGGCGTGCCCTCGTGGAGGTGGAGCTCGCCAGCCGTTTCGGTGTCTCCAAGACTCCGGTGCGCGAGGCGCTGAAGACGCTCAGCGGCGCCGGTCTGGTCACCATCAGCGAATACACGGGGGTGACGGTCCGCAAGGTCGACGAGCGCCTCACCCGGAGCGTGTTCGACGCCCGGTGCCTGATCGAGCCGGCCGCGGTGCGGCGAAGCGTCGAGGCCGGGCTGCGCGACGGCGGCCGGCTCGCCCGCGAGGCCCTGCGCAAGTCGGACGAGGCCACGGACGAGGTGACCCGCAGCCTCGCCAATCGCGACTTCCACCGCGCCCTCTACGCCGACTGCGACAACGAGGTGCTGGTCGGCGTGCTCGACCAGCTGCGCGACCAGACGGCCCTCATCTCCGTCAACGTCTGGTCCCAGCGTCCCTCCTGGGAGGACGAGGCGCAGGAGCACCGGCAGATTCTCGAGGCGGCACTGAACGGGCAGGCCGACGAGGCGGCCCGGCTCGTGTTGCAGCACATCAGCGTGTTCCAGGAGCGGGCGCTCCAGCAGATCAAGGAGGCCGGCCGTGAGGTTCGGTGAGCTCTCGCGGGCCCTGCGCGACGTCGTCGCCATCCCGGTCACGCCCTACGCCGACGGCGTCCCCGACCTCGCGCTGTACCGTTCGCTGCTGCGCCGCCTGGTCGACGCGGGCGTCAACGTGCTCACCCCGAACGGCAACACCGGCGAGTTCTACGCCCTGAGCGCCGAGGAGCGGCTTCAGCTGATCACGGCCGCCGCGGAGGCCGTACGGGGAGAGGCGCACCTCATGGCCGGGATCGGCCTCGACGTCGCCACCGCCGTCGAGGAGGCCCGCCACGCGGCGGCGCACGGCATCCGGATGGTCATGGTGCACCAGCCCGTGCACCCGCACGTGTCGGCCCAGGGCTGGCTCGACTACCACAGGGAGATCGCCGAAGCGGTGCCGGACCTGGCCCTGGTCCTCTACCTGCGCAACGCCTGGGTCGACGGCCGGCTGCTGACGCGGCTGGGCGACCTGTGCCCCAACGTGATCGCCCTGAAGTACGCCGTCGCGGACGTGAACCGTTTCGCGCAGCTACGCGCGGAGACGGGCCCCGACCGGTTCGTCTGGATCGCCGGGCTGGCCGAACCGTACGCGCTGTCCTACGCCGTCCACGGGGCCGAGGGCTTCACCTCCGGGCTGGTGAACGTCAACCCCGCCTTCTCGCTCCGGCTCAGGGACGCCCTGCGCGAGGAGCGCTATCCGGCGGCGCAGCGGATGCTCCACGACATCGCGCGGTTCGAGCACCTGCGCGCGGTCGACGGCGGAGCCAACAACGTCAGCGTCGTCAAGGAGGCGATGCACCAGCTCGGCCTGTGCGACCGCGCGGTCCGGGCGCCGAGCACCGTCCTCGGCGAACCCGAACGGCAGGAGGTCGCGCGGATCCTCACCGAGTGGGCGAAGGCCGACGACCTCGGGCCCCTGCCCGTGGCGGCGTCATGAGGATCAGCGGCCTCCGCTCGTTCGTGCAGCGCGTCGGCGATCGTCCCCGGGTGCTGGTGCGCGTCGACACCGACGAGGGCCTCAGCGGCTGGGGCGAGGCCTACAACCACGGTCCCGACCTGGCGCTCGGCCCTCTGCTCGACTACCTCGGCGGCCAGATCAGGGGTACGGACCCGCGGCGCGTGGAATACGTGTCCCAGCTCCTCCTCCGCACCGCCAGGTTCCCGCAGGGGGCGCTCGGGCTGGCGGCGATCGCCGCCATCGACCACGCGCTGTGGGACATCACCGGCAAGGCGCTCGGCGTGCCCGTCTACCAGGTGCTCGGTGGCGCCGTACGGGATCGGGTACGCGTCTACTGCGGGCTCTACTCCGCGCCCGACCCCGACGAGTGTCGCCGCCAGACCACCGAGCTGCACCGGCAACACGGATTCACCGCCTTCAAGCTGAGCCCGTTCCGTACGGACCTGCACGCCAGACGCTGGGGCCTCGTCGTCGCCGAGACGGCGGAATGGGCTCAGGAGGTCAGGCGGTGCTGCCCGGAGGAGTTCGACTTCGCCTTCGACGCGCACGCCAAGATCTTCGAGCCCTACCAGGCGGTTCAGCTCGGCAACGCCCTGGCGCCGATGGACCCGCTCTTCCTGGAGGAGCCGATCCGCCCGGAGCACTTCGCCTCCTGGGGCCACCTGCGCCAGCAGTTGGGGGTGCCCCTGGCCACCGGGGAGAGCCTGTACTCTCCCCACGAGTTCCTGAACCTGCTCACCCACGGGGGCGCCGACCTCGTCCAGCCGGACATCTGCGTGGTGGGCGGCATGTCCCAGATGCGGCGCATCGCGACCCTCGCCGAGACCTTCAACACCATGGTGGCGCCCCACAACCCGATGGGGCCCCTGGCCACCGCGCACAACGTGCACTTCGCCGCGGCCTGCAGCAACTTCTCGATCCTGGAGTACAAGCCGGAGACGACGAGGTGGTGCCCGGACCCGTACGTGCCGGTCGACGGTCACCTGGAGCTGCGGCCCGACCGGCCCGGCTGGGGGATCACCATCGACGAGGACGCCCTGGCGGAGGACGACTACGTGCACTGGGAACGCCGGGTTCCCATCCGGCCGGACGGGTCCCTCGCGTTCTGCTGACACGGCGGGGCCGGGAGTCGGCCCGAGACGCGGCTCAGGCAAGATCGGTTCTTATGTCCCTCCGTCTGCACCTGGCCGGAGTGACCGCAGCGGCCATCGTCGATCACGCCCTTCTCCCCCTGACCGCCCCACGCCGCCGGCCTCGTGCCACCGGCAGTGCGCGGGGCGTGAGGGAAGGACTCATCCCGGCCGGCGACGGGGGCTGCACTTCCAGAATTGGGTCAACTATCGCACTCCGTGCGGATCGTCATGGACGCCGTGGGTACGGATCGAAGGTGATGATCGACGAGCGGGAAGGCGTGGACGTCACGCCCGCAGTGGACTGGCTGTTGCATCCCGTGCCCCGGGACGAGTACCTGCGGGACTTCTGGAAGAAGCGGCATTTCCTGCTTCGTCGGAATGCGCCGGATCACTACGGCGACCTGTTCTCGCTAGCCCGCTTCGACGAGCTCCTTTCCGGCTCCGACCTTGACGCGGGCTCGGTGCGCGTGGTCCGGGCCGGACGCGCCGACGCGGCGGGCGATGCCGGAGGGAGCCGGCGGCTGGAGGATCTCTACGACCGTTACCGTCGCGGCTCGACGATGATCATGCCCTCGGTTCACGAGCGATGGCCTCCGCTGCGGGACCTGTGCCGGCGTCTTGCGTACGAGTTCAGCGCGAGATGCCGGATCAACGCCTATCTCACGCCGCCGATGGCGCAGGGGTTCGGCGTACACCGTGATTCCCACGATGTGTTCGTGCTGCAGGTTGCCGGCGTCAAGCGTTGGAAGGTGTACGAGGCCGGACCTGAGCCGGAGCGGACCGGCCCTTGTGAGGAGTTCGAGCTGCGGCAAGGTGATCTTCTCTATCTGCCTCGCGGCATCCCGCACGAGGCCGCGTCGACGCATTCGGCGTCCCTGCACCTGAGCCTCGGCGTCTTTCCCATCACCTGGGCGGACGTGCTGCTGGCCGGGTACGAGGCGGCCGTGGACGGCGACGCCGCCTTCCGCGATTCGCTGCCTTTCGGCTTCGCCCGCACAGCCGGGGCTCGTGACGAGACGAGGGAGCGCATGCAGGAGCTGACCGCCCGGTTGTGGCGGGCCGTCACGCCGGATGCGCTGGTCGACGACGCGGTCGACCTGGCGCTCCTCACGGAAGGAGACCGGCTGAACGGGCATCTCCTCGATCTCGTGTCATTGGCCGCCCTCGATCACAACACCGTCGTCCGGCGCCGGCCCGACCTGCGGTGGGAGATCCGGAGGGACGCGGGGACCATGGTCGTCGCGTTTCACGGCAAGCGGCTGAGCATCCCGTCCCGCCACGAGGAAGCCTTCCTCCGCATGGCGACCGGCGAACCCTTCACGACGGGCGGGCTGAAAGGGGAGGCCCGCCACGAGATCAAGCTCTCCCTGGTACGCCGTCTGCTGGAGGAGGGCTTTCTGACCCTTTCGCCGCCACCGTGACCGGCTCTTCCGGCTTGCGGAAGATGCAGCGCACCACGTGCCAGTGTTTTGGCTCGTCCCTGGCGTCGATGCCGTCGTATCGCTCCTCGCGCAGGACGACCGGCTCCAGCCGCTGGAACACCACCCGGGCCGCCGCGCCGCGCAAGAAGGTCCTCCCCTGCCTCCGCCCCGCCCAGGCGTCCTCGGGGCCGAAGAACGTGCAGCACAGGACGCCGCCCGGGACGAGGCCGCCGGTCATCGCCTCCGCGAGCCGGGCGACGTCGGCCCTGGGCAGAAAGGGCAGGACATGGATCGCGACCATGAAGGAGTAGGCCCCGGCCGCGATGTCCACCTCGCGGATGTCGGCGTGGACGACCTTGAGTCGCGGGTGCCGCCGCGTGGCCGCCAGCGAGACGGTGCACGGGTCGGTGTCCACGGCGTCGACCGAGAAGCCGGCCGCCAGCAGGAAACAGGTGTCGTTGAGCGGGCCCGCGCCGATGTCCAGGGCACGGCCCCGTACGTCGCCGAGGACGCCGAGCCCCTCGACGACGAGAGAGTTGGGCCCTCGCCCAGCCCGGAGGGAGGCGTAGGTCACCCTGTCCGCTAGCCGCTCACCTTGAGGACCATCTGCTCGGCCAGCACTTCGACGAGAGCGATCCGTTCTTCGCCGGTCAGGCCGCCGGGGAGCTCCCTGACGTAGAAGGCGCCGGTGCGGGCGATGAACGCCAGAGCGTCGGCGGCGATCGGGTTGGCGCTCATCAGCGGTCTGCCCGAGGGGTCGAGCAGTTCGACCTGGTTCCCGCCGCGACGCGTCGTCAGCTTCCCCGCATGCTCGTTCACCACCCGCCGGTGCAGGGTGACATTGCGGTGGTCGTACCAGACGTCGGGAAGGGGCGACCCGAAGATCTCCGCGTAGCGATCGCGGAACATGGCGAAGGAGGCGACCGGGCGCTCCCCCTCGCTCGCGCCGGGCACCCCGGGGTCGTTGCCTGGGCTGTGGTGGATGTAACGGCCGAAGTAGTCGCGGCAGAACTTCGTGTACAAGCCGGTGAAGAGGATGAAGTGGTGCCAGGCGTCGTCGACCCGCATCGAGTGCATCCGCCAGAACTTCGACTCGTCGACCTGAGTGAGCACCAGATACTTCTTCGCCTCGGCGAACAGTTCCTCCGCCGCCTCCTCCGTGTCCGCGATCTGCTCGTTCATGAGCCGTTCGATGAGGAAGGGGGCCTGGTAGTCCAGCGCGGCGAGTGGGCTTTCGGTGATCATGGCAGTTCCCTCACTCCTGCGGTGGTTTCACCCGGCAGCTGGAGATACACACGCTGCTGCAGTCCCTGCAGGTCGCACAGGGGCTGTGGCAGTCGGAACGCTGGGTCTTGACCCGCATGTGGAGCCGGCCCGTCCGTATATCCCGCATGTCCTCCGACGTCACCGCGTCCTCGGCCGTGTCGGCCTGTCGGACGACGACGGGGGCGCTCCGTCGCACCCAGACGACCTTCGCGCCGAAGAGCATGACACTCTGGGGCACGTTCTCGACATGAAGGATGTCCCCTTTGGGGATCTCGATGGCGGATCCCAGGTTCTCCAGGCTCGGATACAGCGCGATGGATCCGTCGTGCTCCGAAGGGCCCACGTATCCCCAGAGCGTCATCGTGTCCGGGTTTCCCTCCCGGAGCAGCTTGACCAGGAGAGGGTGCTCTTCAAGCGAATCAGCGTCGATGCTCATACCGGTGCTCCCCTTTCTCCCGAAGAGTGACATCATGCGCCTTTGCCGACAGCGTGGCGCGCCGCCGCTTTACCGAATCCGGTGCCGACGCAGCCGAGCCCGGCCGGTCCTTCACCGGCTATCGATACTCCGTGATCGCGGCGGTCAGGGTGGGGCCAGGCGGCGCACCATCACGCCGACGAACTCGTCGCCTCGCACGAAACCGAAGTCCCGGGAGTCCCAGCCGGCGCCCGGATTGTCGCCCAGCACGACCAGCGCATGCCGGGGCACGACGGTCTCGGGTGCGTCGCGAAACGCCGGAAAGCCCTGTCTCGGTACGGGGTCTCCGGGAACCGCGACCGCCCGTTTCACGAGCGACCGCCAACCGGGATGATCCGGCTTCTCCGGCAACTCGTCCTCGCCACCCGGTTCGAGACAGCAGCAGGTCCCCGGAGCGCAGGGCGGGTTCCATGCTCGGCCCGTCGACGGTGGCGACCAGGTGGCGTCGGCGGATCCACCACAGCGAGGCTCCCAGCGCCAGCACGCCGCCTGCCAAAAGGATCATCAGATCCCTGCCATCGCGGACAAGGGCCCTGGCCAGCGCGAGACGCTGCCACTGCCCGCCCGAAAGCACCACCCCCGTTTCCGGATCGCTCTTGACCGCCTCGGAGAAGAACGTGCGCGTGAGCAGCGTGTCGTAGCCGCGCGGCAGCCCCGAGAGCGTGTCGTGCACCCCTGCGCGGACGGCCGCCTCTCCGATTCGGGCCGGCTCGTCCAGGGCGGACAGGTCGCCGAGCCCGATGTTCTCGGATGCATGTCGAAGATCATGTGGTCCTGGAACACGGCGCCGATCCGCTCGCGGAGCGCGGGAGGCGGGATGTCCCGCAGATCCACGCCGTCCCACAGGATCTGGCCGCGGGTCGGATCGTACATCCTGCACAGAAGCTTGATGAGGGTGCTCTCGCCTTCACAGCCGAGGTGCCCAGGATGGCGATCGAACCCGTGACCGAGGAGCCGGCGTGATCAGGCCAGGGCGATCAAATCGGCGTAGCCGTCGTTCCACAGGTCTTCGACCCCGTCGGGCAGCAGCAGCACCCGGTCCGGCCGAAGTGCTGCGACGGCCTCCTGGTCGTGCGTGACCATCACCACGGCGCCCCGGTACGCGGCCACTGCCGCCAGCACTTCGGCCTTGGAGGCCGGGTCGAGGTTGTTGGTCGGCTCGTCCAGCAGCAGCACGTTGGCCTGGGAGCTGACCAGCCCGGCCAGCGCCAGCCGGGTCTTCTCCCCGCCCGACAGCACCCGGACGGGCTTGTCCACGTCGTCGCCGCCGAACAAGAACGACCCCAGCACCGTCCGAACCTCGCCGTCGCTCAGGTGCGGGGCTGCGCCGGCCAGGTGCCGCCCGACCGTGTGCGCCGGGTCGAGCGTGTCGTGCTCCTGGGCGAAGTAGCCCAGCCGCAGCCCGTGGCCGTGCACGACCCGTCCCGAGTCGGGCCGCTCGTACCCGGCCAGCAGCCTGAGCAGCGTGGTCTTGCCCGCGCCGTTGAGTCCCAGGACCACGAGCCGGCTGCCCCGGTCGACGGCCAGGTCCACCCCCGCCAGCACCGGCCGCCCGCCGTACGACTTGGCCAGACTGATCGCGCCGAGCGGCGTGCGGCCGCTGGGCGCGGGCTCGGGCAGCCGGATGCGGGCGACCTTCTCGGCGACGCGGGGCGGGGGAGTCTCGGCGAGCATGCGTTCCGCGCGCCGGGCCATGTCCCTGGCCCGGGTCGCGGTGGCCACGTTGGAGCGCATGCGGCCGGCCTGGGCATGAAGCGCTGCGGCCTTGCGCTCGGCGGTGAACCGCAGGCGCGTCCTGCGACGGTCGTCGGCCTCGCGGTCGGCGAGGTAAGCGTGCCAGCCGGTGTTGCGCGCCTCCAGTGCGCCGTGCTCGACGTGCCAGACGCGGTTGACCACGTCGGCCAGCAGCCCGGTGTCATGGGTGATGAGAACCAGGCCTCCGGAATGGCCTGCCAGGAAAGCGCGCAGCCAGGCTGTGGAGTCGCCGTCGAGATGGTTCGTCGGCTCGTCGAGCAGCAGGACGCCGGGCTCGGCGAACAGCACCCGGGCCAGCTCCACGCGGCGGCGCTGCCCGCCTGACAGGTCGCCCACCGGCTGGTTCAGCACCCGGTCGGGCAGGCCGAGCCCGGCGGCGACGCGGGCGGCCTCGCCCTCAGCCGCATACCCGCCGCGGGCCTGGAACTCGGCCTCAACCCGGACGTAGCGGGCCATGGCCCGCTCGTCGCCGTGCTCGGCCAGGGCGGACCCGGCGGCCCGCAGGTCGCGGACCGCCTGGTCGAGGCCGCGGACGGACAGGACGCGGTCGAGGACGGTGACGGCCGGGTCGGCGGCGGCCGGGTCCTGCGGCAGATAGCCGGCGGGGCCGGTGCGGACGATCTCGCCGGCCGCAGGCGGGAGCACTCCGGCGAGGGTCTTCATGAGGGTCGTTTTGCCGGCGCCGTTACGGCCGACCAGGCCGACGCGGTCGCCGGGGGCGACGTGGGCGGTGACGCCGGACAGCAGGAGGTGGGCGCCCGCACGTACGTCGACGCCACGTAGGGTGATCATGGTACTGCACTCCGGATTTGCTAGAGGACACACGGGTGGCGTGGAAGCGCGTGTCCTGGCTAGGAAATTCGGGGCGTAGACATGAGGCCGAGTGTAGGGACAGGCCGTGATGGTCCGCCATCCATTTACCGACCGGCTCTGGCCGGCAGCGTTGCCGCGACTGGTCCACCGCCACCGGTGGCTCCGCGGTGGACCCTGGCTGCCGTTCTTCACCCCAACGATCCGTGGACGGATCCCGTACGCGCGATGCGCCTGTCTGAGCGCCTGACCTTCCGCCACGGCGCCGGGCCTGTCGTCCGAGTGCGTCCGGGTGCGTCCGACCTCCTGTTGGACAGCGAGAGCGTCGGTGTTCACTGACGGTGACGCGGCGATCCGCCGCACGGACGAAGGGACCTGTCATGATCGACAACGATCGCACCGAGCCGTACGAGCCCCCTCAGATGCTCGAGATCGGCGAGTTCGGCCGGCTGACCCGCGGCTACGGCATGCTCAACATGGACTGGGCCTACTACTACGCGGGGTAGTGAGGCCACCGTGCCCATCGAGTCCCACGGAGTCCGGTACGGGTCCGGACAGTCCGCACATCCCAGGAGAAAGGCACCAGTCATGGTCGGCACCGAGCCGTACGAACCCCCGCAGATGCTCGACATCGGCGAGTTCGGAGAACTGACCCGCGGCATAGCCGGGCCGCTGATGGACCTGGCCTACTACTACCAGTGAGATGAGGAGTCCGGTGCGCAAGCTGAGCGGCGAGGAGTTCGCGGTGCTGTCCGACAGCGCCGCCGGCGAAGCCCTCGCTGAGGCGCTGCACGGCGCGGTGGTGCTGAGCTACGCGTCCGGCCGTCCCTGTCTGCTGGCCGCCTCGCCCGGGGAGATCGTCCACGCGGAGGCGGGCCACGCGCGGCTGGCGGTGATCGGCACATGCCCGGTCACCGCCGGTCGGCTCCGGCGGATGGCGGCGCGACTGGGATGCCTGGCGGACGCCGACGCGGTGGCCGCGGCGCTGCCCGGCAGCTTCCATCTGGTCGCCGTCGTGGGCGGGCAGGTTCGGGTGCAGGGCACCGCTTCGGGCATGCGGCGGGTGTACTACGCGCGGGCCGGCGGGGCGGTCGTCGCGTCCGGCCGGGCGGCGCTGCCGGCCGCGCTGACGCGGGCGGCGGTGAACGAGCAGGCTCTGGCGATGCGGTTGCTGATGGCGGTTCCACCGGCGCTGGCCGAGCCGCTGTGGGAAGGGGTCGCCATGGTGCCGCCCGGTGAGGCGGCGCACATCGACGCGGACGGGGTGCGGCTGCGCGCCTGGTGGCGGGCGCCGGAGCCGGAACTAGCGCTGGAGGAGGGTGCTCCCGTGGTGAGGACGGCCCTTGAGGAGGCCGTGGCCGCCCGGATCGGCGAGGGCGCGGTGGTGGCCAGCGATCTGTCCGGCGGTCTGGATTCCACGCCGGTCAGCTTCCTGGCCGCCGCGGCGGCCAGGGAGCGGTCGGCGAAGCTGATCACGTTTCTGCTGGCCATCGACGATCCCGAGCATGACGACCCGGAGTGGGCGACCCGGGCGCGGGCGCACCTCCCGGGCGAGCACGGAGTGGCCCGGCCCGGTGAGGTGCCCAAGTGGTTCGCCGGGGCGGCCGAGGCCGTTCCCGGGCTGGACGAGCCGACGCGGTGGCTGCGCGCGCTGGCCCGCGAGCTGGCGAGTTCGGCGCTGCTGGCCGGGCGAGGCGCGGCCGTGCGCCTGACCGGGCACGGCGGCGACGAGGTCACCCTGCTGCCCGACTGCTACCTGCACGACCTGGCCCGTCGCCACCCGGCGGCGCTCTGGCCCCACCTGCGCGAGCGGCGGTCCAGGGCCCGATGGCCGCTGTGGGCGTGCGCCCGCGCGCTGGCCGACCGGCGCCCCTATGCCGCCTGGCTGGCGGATCAGGCGCAGACGCTCAGCGCGCCGCTGTCCCGCTTCCGGCCGGACTTCGGATGGGAGCAACCGCTACGCCTGCCTGACTGGACGACCGAGGCTGCGACGGACGCCGTTCGCCGGCGGCTCGTCACGTGCTCGGCCGAGCCGTACTCCCCCCTGCGCGCCCAGCACCAGAGCCTGTCGAACGTCCGTACCATCGCCGCCTCCGTCGACGGCGTGCGGGTCCTGACCGGCCGCGTGGGCGCCCCTGTGCACGCCCCCTATCTGGACGACCACGTCGTCGCCGCCTGCCTGGCCGTGCGGCTGGACCAGCGGGCGGTGCCGGGCGTCTACAAGCCGCTCACCCGGGCCGCGATGCGCCCCGTCATGCCGGCCGAATGTTTGGAACGTACCACCAAAGGCGAGTTTTCGGCCGACATCTCCCAGGGGCTGCGCCGCCACCGCGACCAGATCCTGACCCTGCTCGACGGTTCGCTGCTGGTGGAGCGCGGCCTGGCCGACGCCGCCGCCCTGCGCCGGGCCTGCGTCCGCACCCCGGCCGAGGGCGGGCCGGGCGTGATGGCACTCGACGTCTTCATCGCCGCCGAGAACTGGCTACGAGCCCTTCTCGCCTATCCCACCCAGGAGGAGTCGTGTGCGTGAGGCTTCGCCCCGGCGTCACTCTCACCCCGATCGACGAGGTTGCCGTGCTCCTGGACGAGCGCACCGGCCGCTACCGCCAGCTCAACGCCACCGCCGCGCTCATCCTGCGCAGCCTGCTGGCGGGACACGGTCCGGACGAGGCCGCCCGCGACCTCGTCCGGACCCATCCGGCCGCGACGCCCACCGCCGAGGCGGACGTCGCCGCGCTCGTCGCGCAGTTGCGCGCCGCGAACCTGATCGTCGAGACCGTCGACCGGGAGCAGCCGCGATGAGCGTGCCCATGGTGCCCGCCGACCGGCCCGCCCTGCCCTGGCGCCGCCGCCCGCCGGTGCTGGCCGCCGTGGCCGCC
>NZ_JBSFTC010000013.1:0-86947 GCF_053590415.1 Nonomuraea sp. NPDC003201 | reverse complement strand
CCAGGGGAGCTTCGTTGCCACCAACCCCCTGCCACTCAGCTGCGCCCCACTCGTGATCACACCGAACGCCACTCTTAACTAAGCGGCATTGGGGCGGAGCCCTCTTGGGAGGCGCTGCCTGGAATCCCAAGGCGCGCAGCGCCCCCCTCGTGGAAGGCCTTGCCTACGCCGGGGCGCAGGTGAGGGTGGCGGGTGGGGTGTTGGTGCCGGTGAAGGTGCCGGTGAAGCCGAACGACGTCGTCCCGTTCGGGGCCAGGGTGCCGTTGTAGCCGGCGTTGACGACGCTCACGTTGGCGCCCGTCTGGGTCGGGGTGCCGCTCCAGAGCTGGCCGATCTTCTGGTCACCCGGCCAGGTCCAGGTCACCTTCCAGCCCGTGATCTGCGCCGCGCCCGTGTTCTTGACGGTGACCTCCGCCTGGAAGCCGCCCGACCACTCGTTCACTCCCTTGTACGTCGCCGCGCAGCCCGACCCCGTGGTGGGTGTGACGGTCGGAGTCACGGTGGGCGTGACGGTGGGGGTGACCGTCGGGGTCACGGTGGGCGTGACGGTTACCGGCGGGCCCGTGCGGTCGCCGTACAGGATGCCGCGGCCGTTGGTGCCGACGTAGACGCGCCCGTACACCCTGGGGTCGCCCGTCAGGGCCTCGCCCATGTTGCCCCACTGGTGCTTGTCGTCGTTGATGCGCGCCCAGTTCGCCCCGGCGTCGTCCGAGCGGTACAGGCCCGTGACGCCGCCGATCGTGGCCACCGCGAAGACCGCCATGTACGTGCCGCCGGGCGCCGCCTTGCCGAAGCCGACGTTCACCGAATTGGTGACGCCCGACAGTTTCGTGAAGGACGCGCCGCTGTCGGTGGAGTGCCACAGGCCGCCGTCGCCGGCCAGCCACAGGTCGCCCTCCTTGCCCGGCACCGCCTTGATCTTGCCGCTGGTGGGCAGGCCCGAGGCGGCGGTGGCGGTGAAGGTCGCGCCGCCGTTGGTGCTGACGTAGAGCCGCCCGCCGTTGAAGCCGTAGAACTTCATGGCGTTGACGCGGTCCGACTCCACGATCGCCCCCGTGGGCAGGCCGGACGCCTGCTGCCAGGAGTTGCCGTACCCCACCGAGTAGACCGGCGTGACGCCCTTCGGCGCCCAGACGAAGCGGGAGCCGTCGGCGGCGGCGGCCACCGTGCCGCCCTCGTCGATGCCGCCCGGCTCCGTGCCCTGGAACCAGTTGGCGCCGCCGTCCGTGGAGAAGGCCACGTGGCTGTCGTTCGGGCGGTCGGAGTCCTTGAAGCTGCCCGCCCGGACCAGGATCGACGGGGACTTCTCCGCGTAGTCCAGGCTGGTGGTCGTGGTGAAGACCGGGGCCGTGAACATCGTCGACGGCACGGCGTCCAGGTTCGTGTGGCGGAAGCCGCCGATGTCGCCCAGGGCGCTGACCAGGGACGCGCCGCTCGGCGGGCTGATCAGGTCGAGGACGGCCGTCTCCTCCAGGCCCTTGGCCATGGGCTTGATGGTGAACTGGGTGTTCGAGTCCCACTTGGCCAGGTCCTCGGTGCCGTAGATCGTGGCTCCGGTGCCGTACATCATCCTGTTGGAGTCGAACGGGTCGATCTCCAGGGACTCCGTCATCCAGCCGAGCTTGGGCGTGACCTCAGGGGGCTGCGGGTTGGCGCCGAAGGTCAGCCACGGGTTCTCCGAGATGTCCTGCTTGTAGCGGAAGCTGCGGTTCGGGTACGAGGTCCAGTCCCACACGCGGGTCCAGGTCGCGCCGGAGTCCGTGGAGCGGAAGAAGATCACGTCCGGCCACCAGGAGATCTGCGTGGCCACCATGATCGTGCCCGGCTTCTGCCGGTCGATGGTCAGGCCGCTGTAGCCGAAGTAGTCGTCGGAGCTGGACGACGGGATGGGGCTGATCTGGGTCCAGGTGCCGGTCGCGGTGGCGTAGCGCCACACATCGCCCTTGGCGCCGTCGTACGGGCCGCCGGTGTCGCTCGTCGTGATGTAGAGGTAGCCGTTGGTGGTGTCCAGCACACCCTTGTGGGCGAGGTAGCCGGTCGGCTGGCCGGCCACGCGCGACCAGGTGACGCCCGCGTCGGTGGTGCGGTAGACGGTGTTCTCCTTGTCGGCGACGCCCACGTAGATGGTCTTGGTGGCGGTGCCCTTGGTGGACGAGCGCGGGTCGTAGGTCACCCAGACCACGCCCGGCTTGTGGCTGAGGTAGCCGTTGGAGTCGTTCGGGTCCTGGGCGTAGTTGCCCGGGTTCGGGAAGCTGGCCACCTTCGCCCAGGTGGCGCCGTAGTCGGTGCTGCGCCAGAGCCCGTTGCCGTTGGGGGTGCCGAAGTAGAGGACGCTGTTGTTGTTCGGGTCCACCGACAGCGCCTCGCCCATGCCGCGGCCGGGCATGTTCCCGCCCAGTTTGAAGGGCAGCGGGGTGACCTGCCAGTTGTCGCCCTTGTCCGTCGAACGCAGGATCGCGCCGTTGTTGGGGTCCCAGCTGTTGGTGTACATGCCGACGGCTGCGTACACCCGGTTGGTCTGCACGGGGTCGGTGGCGAGGCTGATCACGCCGTTGTAGCCCCACTTGTCCCAGCCGGCCCAGTCCAGCAACGGGGTCCAGGACTTGGTGGACTGGCTCCACCGGTACGCCCCGCCGATGTCGGTGCGGGCGTAGATGAGGTTCTTCTCCGTGGGGTTGAAGATGATGCCGGGTACGAAGCCGCCGCCGTCGATCCTGACGTTCTTGTACGCGTACGGATCCGAGGCGACGGCCGAGACCGGCGACATCCGCACGATAGCCGCCACGAGCAGCACGGCGGCGACCGTGAACATGACCAATAATCTTCTTCGCATGCGCGGCTCTCCCTTTCCAGGCACGCCAGCAGGCGCCCCAAAGGCTTCAGATGACCGCCATGCACGAGCAGAGTGCAGGGACCCTGACCGTCACCGCGCCTTCGCGCATGAGCTACTCAAGAAGGCTCACACACGGGCGCACTGACGGTCAATAGTTTGGACAGACAACGAATTAAGGACGGCAGCATGGAGTTTCCCGAATTCCGGGTCGACGGGAAGGTCGCCCTGGTCACAGGGGCGGCCAGGGGCCTCGGGCGGGCCATCTCGCTGGCGCTGGCCAACGCCGGGGCCGACGTCGCCATCGGCCTGCGGGACATCGGCGAGGACGGCGGCCTGGCCGGCGAGATCACCGGGCTGGGGCGCGCCGCGCTCCCCCTCCAGATGGACATGACGGTCCCCGGCCAGATCTCCCGGGCGGTGGAGGAGACGCTCGACCGGTTCGGGCGGATCGACATCCTGGTCAACAACGCCGGCATCGCCCCGGGCAACCCCGCCGAGGACGTCACGGAGGAGGACTTCGACCGGACGCTCGCGGTCAACCTGAAGGGCACCTTCCTGGCCGGCCAGGCCGTGGGCCGGGCCATGATCCGGCAGGGGTACGGCAGGATCGTGAACGTCGGATCCCAGGCCGGCGAGGTCGCTCTGCCCGGCGAGTCCGTCTATTGCATGACGAAGGCGGCCATCGCCCACCTGACCCGTTGCCTGGCGGTCGAGTGGGGCCCGCACGGCATCACCGTCAACAACGTGGCCCCGACCTTCATCCGCACCCCGGGGACCGAGCAGGCCCTGTCCGACCCGGCGTTCGAGGCGGACGTGGTCGAGCGGATCGCGGCGCTGCACCGCATCGGCGAGCCCATGGACGTGGCCGGCGCGGTGCTGTTCCTGGTCTCGCCCGCCGCCTCCCTGGTCACGGGGCACACGCTGGTGGTCGACGGAGGGTGGACCGTCCGATGATCACACCCGGCTGAGTTCGCGGCTGCGCGCGGCGGCCCACAGCGCGATCGCGATGTAGAGGACCTGCTCGGGGATCCGCTCCCAGAGCGGGGTCACGTCCTGGCCGGCGAGGGCGGCGAGCACGTTGGCCGGCAGCAGGCCCACGAAGAGCAGCGCCAGGCAGATCCCGGCGGCCCTGCGGGTCCTTTCGAGCACGAGCCCGGCCGCGCCGGCCAGCTCCAGCACGCCGGTCAGATAGACCACGAAGACCGGGAACGGCACGAACGGCGGCACCATGGCCACCATGTCGCCCCGGTTGGGCATGAACGTCACGCCCTCCGGGACGAAATGCGCGCCGGCCGTCATCACCAGCATGACCGCCAGCCCGTGGGCGGCACTGACCCTCCAGGTGGCGAACCTGGCCACACCCAGCGCGCCCAGCAGCCGGAACGCCAGCGTGGCGACCAGCAGAACGATCACGATCACCGGAGCCTCCATTGGATAGTCGAGTTATCTAGGCAATAGATAGCACAACTATCCAAGAGCGGCAAGGGGTGTTCCGTGGCGGCCACGACCATGCTCATGGCCGCCACGAAACGTCATCGGGCGAGCGCGAAGTCCTTGATCCGCAGGTCACCCTTGAACACGAGGTACAGGCTCCCGCTGCCCGCCTTGACCGTGGCGGTCGCCGTACCCCACTGATAGACGCCGCCCGTGGCGGGCACCTGGACGGTGCCCAGCAGGGCGCCGGTCGGCGAGCCGGAGCGCAGCTCCAGCGAGCCGCCGCTCACCGAGGACACGCCGGCCGTGAACTTGGAGCCGAAGGAGGCGCCGGTGAAGGAGATCCAGTCCCCCGCCGACCCTTCCACGGCCTCGCCGCCGGCCTTGGTCTCGTCCGCGAACGCCACGCCCGCGTAGTCGTCGAAGTCCATCGCCCGCGTGGTCTTCGCCAGGTCGCGCACGGGGACGGTCTCGCCGGAGACCCGCAGCGTGGTGGACTGGCGGATCCGGTCGGACGCCGAGCCGACGAGGACGTCGTGGGTGGCGCTCTCCACGGCCCACTTGCCCCGGGTGTAGTCCCAGACCGCCAGGTCGGACTTCTTCAGGGTGAAGGTCACCGTACGGGTCTCGCCCGGGTTCAGCGTGACCCGCTGGAAGCCGCGCAGCTGCTTGACCGGCTGCTTGAAGCGGGATTCGCGCTGGTGGGTGTAGAGCTGGACCACCTCGTCGCCCTTGACCTTGCCGGTGTTGGTGACCTTGACGCTCACCTTGTCGCCCTGGACGGTCAGGCCCTGGTAGCCGAAATTGGTGTAGCTCAGGCCGTGCCCGAACGCGTAGAGCGGCGGCTTGCCCTTTCCGTACAGGTACGTCATCCCAGTCTTGGCCAGGTCGTAGTTGTAGATGTCCGGCAGGCTGTCGCCGGCGGGCCAGGTCTGGGTGAGCCGGCCGGCCGGGTTGACGGCGCCGAAGAGCACGTCGGCGACGGCGTGACCGGTCTCCGCGCCCGCGTGGGTGGTCCACAGCAGGTTCGGGGCGTCCACGACGACCGGGTAGCTGGTCTCCAGGACGACGACGGTGCGCGGGTTCGCCTTGCGCACGGCCTCGATCAGCCGCCGCTGCCCGGCGCCGAGCTGCAGGTTCGCACGGTCGTGGACCTCGCGCCCGGCCACGAACGGGTGGCTGCCCACCACCACGACCGCGACCTCGGCCTTGGCGGCCTGCGCGGCGGCCGCGGCGACGCCGTCCGAGACGACCTCCTTGCCGAACTTGGCGGCCTGCGCCTTGGGCGCCAGGCCGAGCGTGCCGTCGGCGGAGACCGTCACGTACGGGTCGGGCAGGCCGTACCAGCCCTCGGCGGTCTCGTAGCCGGCGTACCTGATCAGGTAGCTGCCGTCCGCCTGTGTTTCCAGGGCGAACTGCTGCTGGACATACCAGCCGTCGGGGTCGGCGTCGTCGGTGTCGAGCGAGCGCCAGTCGCCGCCGAGCAGCTTGCCGTTGCCCGCGTTGCGCAGCGTGGACACGCCACCGGTCCAGTCGGTCAGGTCCCACTGGGAGGCCGCGGTCGGCGCCGTGTCGATCAGGGCGGCGTTGTCGTCGGCCCCGGTGCCGGTGGCGGTGAGGTACTTGCCGGAGGCGAGGTGCTTGAGCGCGATCCGCTCCAGGCCCGCGCCGGTGCTGACGTCCCCGACGCGCTCCTTGATCCCGTCCACCGGCGTGACCTGGTACGGCGCCTTGCCCCCGTACCAGTCGCGGTAGAGCGTCCCGGCCAGCGGGCCGACCACGGCCGCGGACTTCGGCGCCTTGAACGGCAGCGCGCCGGAGTTCCGCAGCAGCACCGCGGCCCTGCCCGCGGCCTCCCGGTTCAGCTTCTGGTTGGCCGGGCTGTTGATCACGTCCTTGGTGATCTTCTTGTACGGCCCGCCGTCCGGGTCGAAGTGCCCCAGCCGCGTCCGGATGGTCAGCACGTTGCGCACGGCCCGGTCCACGTCGGCCTGGGTGATGAGCCCCTGGTTGAGCGCGGCCGTCAGGTGCTCGGCCAGCGGCCCGGCGTTGCTGTCGTCGATGGTGTAGCTGTCGAGCCCCGCCTTGAGCACCGCGGCGAACGCCTCGGGCTTGCTGTCGTAGTACTTCTCCGTCTCCGTGAGCGCGTACGGCCCCCAGGCGTCGCTGACGTTGTAGAGCGTGTTGTCCGTCCACGACCTGACCGTGGCGCCGAGGTCGGGGTTGACGTGGTTGGGCCGCCCGTTGACCAGGTTGTACGACGCCATGACCCCGGTCGCGGCGTTGGCCGAGATGGCCGCCTTGAACGCCTGCTCGTAGTACTCGTGCTTGAGCTTCGGCGTCAGGTTGGAGGAGCTGGTGCCGCGGTTGGTCTCGTTGTTGTAGGCCAGGTAGTGCTTCAGCACGGGCGCGGTCTTCAGGTAGACGGGGTCGTCACCCTGCAGGCCCTTGCCATAGGCGGTGGAGATGGCCCCGGTCAGCAGCGGGTCCTCCGAGTAGCCCTCCTCGTTGCGGCCCGCCCGCGGGTCGCGAAGCAGGTCCACGACGGGAGCCCACACCTGCAGCCCCCACAGGACCGGGTCCGCGTCGTTGTAGCCGCGGACCTCGTCGCCGACGGCCGACCCGACCCGCTTGATCAGCTCGGGGTCCCACGTGCTGGCCAGCCCGACGGCCTGCGGGAACACGGTGCCGCTGGCGAACTTCTGGCTCCAGCCGTCGTTGAGGTGGTTGGACCAGCCGACGCCGTGCAGCGCCTCGGTGCCGTTCTTGTGGTACGCGATGCCCAGCCGCGGGATGGCCGCCTGCGACTGGTGCAGCAGGCCCAGCTTCTCCTGGAGCGTGAGCCGGCCGAGCAGATCGTCGACCCGCTGCTCCACCGGCAGGGCCGGGTTCTGGAACGGGAGGCCGTCGGCCTGCGCGGGAGGTACGGCCAGCAGCGAGGCCGCCAGCGTGAGGGTGGCTAATAGCGGGGTCTTTCGCATCAATGGTTCTCCATCACTTGATGGCGCCGACCGTCACGCCTCGGGTCAGCGTGCGCTGGAAGATCAGGAAGAAGGCGACCGCCGGCAGGAGGCCGAGCAGCGCCGAGGCGCTGGACATCGTGGCGTCCATGTACTTCTCGCCCTGCAGCACGGCGAGCGCGACGGGCACCGTCTGGGTGTCGTTCGAGATCAGGAAGATCAGCGGCAGGAAGAACTCGTTCCAGGTCCAGATGAAGAAGAAGATCAGCAGCACGTTGAGGGTGGGTCTGCTGATCGGCACCACGATCCGCCACAGGGACCGCAGCCGTCCCGCGCCGTCGATCGCCGCCGCCTCAAGGATCTCCTTCGGGAACTGGCCCAGGACCGCGCTCAGCAGGTACGTGCCGAACGCCGCCTGGATCACCGTCATGACGATGATCACCGACAGTTGCGTGTCGTACAGCCCGACCGCCTTGGCCAGGTAGTACAGCGGGTAGGCCAGCGCCTCCTGCGGCAGCGTGTTGGCCACCAGGAACAGCACGAGGATCGACAGCCGGCCCTTCACCCTGCCGATGCCCAGCGCGTACGCGTTGAGCACCGACAGCACGACGGCGAGCACGGCCACGGACGCGCTGATCAGGAGGCTGTTCCAGAGTTTCGTGCCGAACTCCACCCGGTTCCAGAAGTCGACGAGCCCCTGGAGGTAGAGCCCGTCGGGCAGGCTCAGCGGCCCGTCGGAGCTGTATTCGGCCGGCGACTTGACCGCGTTGATCGCCACGATCGCGAACGGGAACACCATCACGACCGCCAGCACGACCAGCGCGAACAGCACGGCCCAGCGTCCCGGGCCCCTCATTCCGCACGCTCCTGGACCCGCAGGAACAGGAACGTCACCACGATGATGATCAGGGCCAGCACCGTGGCGATGGCGGAGCCGTACCCGACGTTGCTCTTCTGGAAGAAGTTCAGGTACGAGAAGTACGACGGCACCATCGTCGCGTTGCCGGGCCCTCCGCGGGTCAGCACGAAGATCGGCCCGAACACCTTGAGCGCGGCGATCGTGCACGTCAGCAGCACCACGAAGATCTCCGGCCGGATCTGCGGGATCGTGATGTGCCAGAACCGGCGCCACCACGAGGCCCCGTCGATCTCGGCCGCCTCGTAGTAGGCCGGGTCCACGCGCTGCAGGCCCGCCATGAAGATCACCACCGGGTAGCCGAGCTGGAACCAGACCATGACCGCCATGACCGTGGCCAGCGCCAGGTCGGGATCTCCGAGCCAGTCGAGGTCGAGGCCGAAGATCTGGTTGATCGCGCCGTACGACGGGTGCAGCATCCAGCCCCACACCACGCCGGCCACGGCCACCGGCAGCACCTGCGGCAGGTAGTACATGGCCCGCAGCGCCGAGGCCGTGCGCGGCCCGAACTTCTTGCCGATGTAGTCGAACAGGGCGGCCGCCAGCACGAGGCCGATCGCGGTCGGCACGATGGCCATGGCCACGATCAGGCCCACGTTGTGCTGGAACGACTGCCAGAACCGCTCGTCCTTCAGCAGCCTGGTGTAGTTGTCGAACCCGATCCACCTGGGCGTGCCGACCCCCGACCAGCGGGTGAAGCTCGCGCCCACGTTCATGAGGAACGGCACGACGATGACGACCAGGAACAGCAGCAGGCTGGGGGCCAGGTAGAGCCAGTACCCCCTCGTGCGAACTCTCATCTAATTGCCGATGTCAGCGAGGTTGTCCTCGTACGGCTTGGCGATCTCGTCCAGCACCGCGGCCGGGGCCTTGCTGCCGTTGATGAGGTTCTGGACCCCGGCGACGAGCACGTCGTAGTAGCCGGGCGCGGGCCAGTCGGGGTAGAAGGCCAGGCCGTCCTGACTGGTGAGCTTGTTGAACGTCTCGATGAGTTCCTTGCTCTTCGCGTCGGTGATCGCGGCCGGGTCGGCGGCCACGGGGACGCCGCCGGAGTTGCCCAGGAGGTTCTGGATGTCCTTGCTCATCGTGATGTCGATGAAGTCGTAGGCCAGGTCCTTGTTCTCCGACTTCTCGGGCACGACCCAGATGTTGCCGCTGGAGCCCGGGGCCATCGTGGCGCCGGGGAAGAGGAAGTGGCCCCACTCGAACTTCTTGATCTCCGAGGCGAAGCGGCCGTACCACCAGCTACCGCTGATCATCATGGGGAACTTGCCGTTGATGAACGACACACCCATGTCCTCGGCCTTGATCCCCGACGAGTTCTTGGCGATGTAGCCCTTCTTCACCCAGTCGGCGAACGTGTCGGCGCCGTAGGTGAACTCGGGGCCGTGGAAGTCGACCTTGCCCTTGTAGGACTGGAAGGCGTCCAGCCACGGCTTCTGCGCCTTGGTCAGCGCGAGCTGGTAGAGGATCTGCTGGGCCGGGTACTCGGCGCCGGCCGTGGCGATGGGGGTCACCCCTGCCTTGACGAACGTGTCCATCGCGGCCGTGAACTGCTCGAACGTCGTCGGCACCTGGACCTTGTGCTTGTCGAACAGGTCCGTGTTGTAATAGACCATCACGAACTCGCCGTAGTTCGGCACGCCGTACCACTTGCCGGAGCCCATGACGCCGCGGTCGTCGTACTTGGCGGTGGTCTGCAGCCCGCCGGGCAGCAGCTTGTCCCAGCCGCGCTTGGCGGCCTCCTCGCTCAGGTCGGTGAGCAGCCCCTGCTTGGACAGCAGACCGGCGGTGGCGTTGCCCTTGTTGTACTCCATGATGTCGGGGGCCTCGTCGGAGTTGAGGACCATGCTCGCCGTCTTCTGGATCTGCTCGAAGCCCTTGGCCTCGAACTTGATCTTCACGTTCGGGTGGGACGCCTCGAACTTCTTGATCGCCTCGGTCCACGCCTTGCCCATGGCGCTGTCGGCCGACTCGTAGTGCCAGAGTTTGAGAGTGCGCGGCTGACTGCTGCTCTGGGCGGACGGGGTCTCCGAGCCTCCCGAGCCGCACGCCGACAGAACCAGGACCGCGACGGCCAGCGCCGCCGCGGCTCTTGACTTCACCATGATCCCTCCAGGGGGTGTTACGAGATTTCGGCCCGCGCGGGAGCGCCGGCCACCGGGGCGATCTCGATCCCGGTGACGCGCTTCGGGCCGGTGACGGCGACGCGCAGCACATCGCCGTCCCTGGTGGCGACGGCGACCGTCACGCCGTCCGCGTCGTGAATTTCCGCAGTCGCGTCGCCGCCCCCGAAGGCGACGAGGGTGATCTCGGCCGGCACGTCCACCGTGTCCCCTGGGTCGGTGACCACCGGGATGAGCGCGCCGTGCCGGACGAAGAGGGGGATCTGGTCGAGCGGCTTGCCGACCGTGACGTAGCGGGAGCCTTCGAGCACCTCGCCCGTCCAGTAGTCGACCCACGTGCCGCGCGGCAGGTACACCTGGCGGGAGCCTTCGGGCGCGGTCATGGGGGCGACGAGCAGGTCCCGGCCGAGCAGGTACTGCAGGTCGGCCTGCCAGGCCACCGGGTCGTCCGGGTGGTCCACGCACAGGGCCCGCATCATGGGCGCGCCGGTGCGGGCCGCCTCGACGGCCGCCGTGTAGATGTAGGGCATCAGCCGGTAACGCAGCTTCAGCGCGCCGACGGCCTGCTCCTCGACGGCCGGGAACTCCCACGGCTCGCGGGTGGTCGTGCCGTGCAGGCGCAGCAGCGGGGAGAGCGCGCCGAACTGGGTCCAGCGCACGTACAGGTCGTCGGTGGGCCGGCCGGTGAAGCCGCCGGCGTCGTGGCTCCAGAACGGCACGCCGGACAGGCCGTGCGCGAGGCCGCCCCTGATCGTGCTGCCCATGGCGGCGTAGCTGGTGTAGGTGTCGCCGCCCCACTGGGCGCTGTGGCGCTGGCCTCCGAGGTACGAGGAGCGGGCCCAGACCAGGTCGTGGCCGTGCACCTCACGGGTCACGGCGGCGACGGCGTCGTTGAACAGCAGGGTGTAGACGTTGTGCAGGTCGGTGCCGCTCATGCCGTTGAAGGCCACGGAGTCGGCGGGCACGCCCTCGGCGAAGTCGGTCTTGAACGTGTCCACGCCCTGGCGCAGGAGGTCGCGCAGCAGGCCCTGGAACCAGGCGACGGCCTGCGGGTTGGTGAGGTCCACGATCCCGCATGCCGGGAACGACCCGTGCCAGCAGTCGGCGACGTACGTCTCCCCCGCCCGATTCTTCAAGAAATATCCGGCATCAGCTGCCTCCGCGAAGGCGGGGCTCAGGTGGGAGATATACGGATTCATCCACAGGCAGACCCGGAACCCCATCCCCTTGAGCTCGGCCAGCATCGCGTCCGGATCGGGGAAGTTCACGGGGTCCCACTGCAGGTCGGACCAGTGCCCGTCGCTCTGCCAGTACGTGTCCAGGTGCAGCACGTCGCACGGGATGCCGCGCTCCCTGATCGTCCGCGCCCTGGCCAGCACCCGCTCCTGGCTGTCCACGCAGAACCCCGACGAGATCCACGTCCCGAACGCCCACTTCGGCGGCAGCGAGGGGCGGCTGGTCAGCAGGTCGTAACGGTTCAGGACCTCCGGCGGCGTCGGCCCGGCGATCACGTAGTAGTCCATCACGTCGTCCGGCACGAGGATCTGCACGACGCTGTGCGTGGACTGGCACACGTCGAACTCCGTCGGGGCCCCGCTGTCGACGAGGACCCCGTAGCCCTTGCTGGAGACGTACAGGGGGATGTTCTTGTACGCGCGCTGCGACTCGGCGCCGAACGCGTCGAAGTTCCACATGAGCGGGCGCTGGCCGCGCTTGTCCAGCCGGGTGAACGACTCCCCGAACCCGCTGAAGGCCTCGTCGGGCGCGGCGGCGAAGCTCTCGTGGTAGGCGACGGGGGCGCCGTTGACGCTGGAGCGGCCGAAGGGCAGCGTACGCAGCCGTCCGCTGATGTCGGTGTGCCCCCGATCCTGCTCGACCAGCGTCTTACCGGTCGCGTCCGTGAACCTCAGGTGCCACGGCGCCAAGCTGATCTCGGCCCGCAGCGAACCCGCGTCGATCACGATCGGCTCGCCCGGCGCGACCCCGGCACGTGCCCCTGGATACGTGCCGGGGGTCACCAGGGAGATGGCCCCTTCCGAGCGCGGCCGGGCGTTCGCGTCCTCCGACAACCGCACCCGGATGACTCCCTCACCGGCCACACCCACCTGGACGACTAGCGTCTCCTCCGCCGTGGTGACCGCTTTCACCATCACCTCGGCGCCGTCGGCCGCGACCAGCTCCGCGGCGGTCACCGCCGACAGACCACCCTCGCCTCGTCCGCGAACCGGAAGCTCGGGCGGGTCGGCGACGAAGTACTCGTGCGCGACCAATGGGGGGCGATAGGCCATGGAAGCTCCTTACGAACGGCTGCGCCAACTCGTGAGTTAGTTTGCTGTCCATACCAACAAACGTCAACGGTCCCGCCCCTCCGCATCCGCAAGTGCGGGAGAGACACGGATCACATCCGACGGGTGTTATGTCCTTGCCGGACCGCGTGTCTTGAGGGTGGAACAGCGGGCAACGGAAAGAACGGAAGGACAGTCATGAGCAAGGTCTGGTTCGTCACCGGTTCGTCGCGCGGCCTCGGCCGCAACTTCGTCGAGGCCGCCCTGTCGCGCGGCGACAAGGTGGCCGCGACCGCGCGGACCGCCGCAGGCCTCGACGAGCTGGTCACCGCCTACGGCGACGCGGTGCTCCCGCTCGAGATGGACGTAACCGACAAGGCCGCCGTCTTCGAGAGTGTGAAGCGGGCGAAGGAGCGCTTCGGCCGGCTGGACGTCATCGTGAACAACGCCGGCTACGCCCAGATCGGCGCCGTCGAGGAGCTGACCGAGCAGCAATTGCGCGACCAGATGGAGACGAACCTGTTCGGTGCGGTGTGGGTGGTCCAGGCCGCGCTGCCCTACCTGCGCGAGCAGCGCTCGGGGCACATCGTCCAGCTGTCCTCGGCGGCCGGGGTCATCGCCATGCCGCTCGGCGGCGCGTACCACGCCTCCAAGTGGGCCCTCGAGGGCTTGAACGAAGCCCTCGCCGGCGAGGTGGCCGACTTCGGCGTCAAGGTGACCATCATCGAGCCCGGGGGCTTCGCCACCAGGTCCGGCAGGAACCCGGACCCGCTCGCCAACGGCCACCTGGCCCGGACGGACCCGGCCTACGACGGTCTCCGTCAACGTCTCGGCGCGATCGCCGGAAAGCAGCCCGCCGGCGACCCGGCCGCCGCGGCCCAGGCACTCCTCGAGCTCGTGGACTCCGACAACCCGCCCCTGCGGGTGCTCTTCGGCCAGGGCTTCTACCCGATGATCCAGCAGGCCTACGCCGACCGGCTCAGGACCTGGGCCGACTGGCAGGATCTTTCGGCGCGGGCGCACGGCGCGCCGGCCGTCGGCACCCAGTGACCGGCCACGAAGGAGAAAGACTGCAGATGAGCGAGCACGCCACCAACCCGGCGACCGAGATCTTCCTCTCCTACCGCAATCTTCTCTTCACCGTCGCCTACGAGATGCTCGGCTCGGCGGCCGACGCCGAGGACGTCCTGCAGGAAACCTGGCTGCGCTGGGTCAGGGCCGACCTGGATCAGGTGCACGACCGGCGCGCCTACCTGATCCGGATCACCACCCGGCAGGCGCTCAACCGCCTGCGCAGCATGAAGAGCCGCAAGGAGGCGTACGTCGGCCCCTGGCTGCCCGAGCCGCTGCTCACCGCGCCGGACGTGGCCGAGGACGTCGAGCTCGCCGAGAGTGTGTCGATGGCGCTCATGCTCGTCCTGGAGACGCTGTCGCCGACCGAGCGCGCCGTCTTCGTGCTGCGCGAGGCCTTCGATGTCGGCTACGAGGAGATCGCGGCCGCCGTCGGCAAGAGCCCCGCGGCCGTCCGCCAGATCGCCTACCGGGCCCGCCGGCACGTCGAAGCCCGCCGCCCTCGCGAGGCGGTCTCCGCGGACCAGACCCGGGCGGCTCTGGAGTCGTTCCGGCGCGCGCTCGAAGCCGGCGACCTGCAGGGCCTGCTGGACGTGCTCGCCCCCGAGGTCGTCCTGGTGAGCGACGGCGGCGGCGTCAAGCAGGCCGCGCCGCGGCCCATCGTCAGCGCCGGCAAGGTGGCCCGGTTCGTCGTCGGCGGCATCGGCAAGGCCGGCGTCGCGCTCACCGGTGATCCCACCATGGTCAACGGCAGCCCGGCACTCGTCCTCCGCGTGGACGGCGAGATCGACGGCGTCGTCGCGATCGGTGTCGAGGACGGACGCATCACCGGCCTCTACTACGTCCGCAACCCGCACAAGCTGACCCGCATCGCATCCGAGACCCCGCTCACCCTGCAATGACGCCCCTCGGTGTTCAACCTGTTCGCAGAGCTGACGCCTGCGCTGCCGTCAGGGCTTGAAGGCGGCCGCGTGCTCCTGCGCCCAGGTGGCGAACGTGCGGCCGGGCCGTCCGATCAGCCGCTCGAGGTCCGCGGTGAGCTCGGTCGGAACGCCGTCGTTCGCGCGCTGCCAGTCCAGCAGCGCGTCGGCGACGGGTCCGGACACGTGGTCGGCCATCTCCGTCTTCCACTCCTCGCGGGTGACGTTCCGGATGGCGATGTCCTGGCCGGTCACGCGGCTGACGATGTCGATCTGCTCGGCGCAGGTGATCGACTCGGGGCCGGTCAGCGTGTAGGCCCTGCCGCTCAGAGTGGGGTCGGCCAGGACGGCGGTCAGGGCCCGCTCGACGTCGAGGTGGGGCTTGGCCAGCGGGTGGGTTTCGGCGTCCGGGAGCTGAAGGGGTCAGATCGCGTGGCCCGGCTGCATGAGGCGGCGGGCGGCCTCGGTGATGGAGCCCGAGAGCGACGGGTAGACGGCGAACGTGTGCGCGAGCTGGTCGACGGTCAGCCGCTGCTGCACCGCCACCGACACCGCCAGGATCAGCTCGGAAGCGCGCGGCGCCACCACCACGCCGCCCAGCACGATCCCGGTGTGCGGGCGGCAGAACAGCTTGACGAAGCCGTCGTTGAACCCCTGCATCTTCGCCCGCGCGTTGGTGGCCAGGGGCAGCTTGACGACGTTGGCCTCGATCTCGCCCGCCTCGATGGACCGCTGGGCGACCCCGACGGCCGCGATCTCCGGGTCGGTGAAGATGTTGGAGGCCACCGTGGCCAGCCGCAGCGGCTGGACGGCCTCCCCGAGCGCGTGCCAGACCGCGATGCGCCCCTGCATGGCCGCCACCGAGGCCAGCATGAGCACGCCCGTGCAGTCACCGGCCGCGTAGACGCCGGGCGCGGACGTGCGCGAGACCTTGTCGACCTTGATGAAGCCGCCCTTGTCGAGCTGGACGCCGGCCTCCTCCAGGCCGATGCCGGCGGTGTTGGGGATCATGCCGACCGTCATCAGCGCGTGGGTCCCCTCGGCCGTGCGGCCGTCCTCCAGGGTCACGACCACGCCGTCGGCCGTGCGCTTGACGGAGGCGGCGCGCGAGCGGCCCATGACGTTCATGCCGCGGCGGCGGTAGACCTCTTCGAGGACCTCGGCGCCGTCGGCGTCCTCGTTGGGCATCATCCGGTCGCGGCTGGAGACCAGCGTGACCTCCGAGCCGAGCGAGCGGTACGCGCCCGCGAACTCCGCGCCCGTCACACCCGAGCCGACCACGATCAGGTGCTCGGGCAGCTCCTCCAGGTCGTAGAGCTGGCGCCAGGTGAGGATGCGCTCGCCGTCGGGCTCGGCGCCGGGCAGCACGCGCGGCGTCGCGCCGGTGGCCACGATCACGACCTCGGCCTTGATCGTACGGTCGCCCGCCCGGACCACCTGCGGATCGACCAGCCGCCCGCGCGCCCTGATGATCTCGACGCCCTCGGCCTCGACCCGGGTGGCGATGTCGGCGGACTGGGCCTGGGCCAGCTCCTTCACACGCTTGTTGACCAGCGGCAGATCGACCCCGACCACGCCCGCGTCACCGTCGGGCCCCCCGGAGAACGCCACGCCCAGGGACGGCGCGTCGAGCAGCGCCTGCTTGCGGACCGAGGTCGCGATCAGCGTCTTGGACGGCACGCAGTCGGTCAGCACGCACGCGCCGCCCGGGCCGTCCTGCTCGATCATGGTGACTTGCGCGCCTAGCTGCGCGGCCACCAGCGCCGCTTCGTAGCCGCCGGGTCCGCCACCGATGATCACGATCCTCGTCACGTAACCCATTGTCCCGCATGGTCTCGGTAAGGCTGCAACTGGGCCGTTGCCACCCGCACACGCCTGATAAAAGGTTCAAGATCATGATGGCTGGTATCATGCCGCTCGGTGACGGAGGGGTGACACGTCGTCCCCACATCCGTAGTGATGGACCGACTCGGCCGCCCAGCGTGACAGGATGGCGCGGTAGCTGGATGACGTGCAGCACCCGCCGAGAGGGGTGGACCGTGGCGTGGCTTTCAGGTCCTGCAGGAAAGCCGAATGAGCCCAGGCTTTATGCCGCGTACGGCTCGAACATGGACCCGGAGCAGATGGCCATGCGCGCGCCGCACTCCCCCATCTGGGGCGTCGGCTGGCTGACGGGCTGGCGGCTGACCTTCGGCGGCAGCGACCCCACCTGGGAGGGCGCGATCGCCACGATCGTCGAGGATCCCGACGAGCACGTGTTCGTGGTGCTCTACGACGTGCCCGACTGGGAGGAGACCTCGCTCGACCAGTGGGAGGGCGCGCTGCGCGGGGCGTACCACAAGGTGCGGCTACGGGTGCAGACCCTCGACGGGGAGGTCGTGGCCTGGTTCTACGTGCTCGACGGCTACGAGGGCGGCCTGCCGTCGGCCCGCTACCTCGGCAGCCTGGCCGAGGCGGCGGAGCGGGCGGGCGCCCCCGACGACTACGTCAAGGAGTTGCGGGAGCGCCCCTGCACCTCGTACGGCGGTTAACGCAGCGGCTCGTCCTTGGTCTCCTTCAGCACGAAGATGTAGACCAGCGTCGAGATCAGCGCCAGCGCCGACATGTAATAGGGGAACACCCCGACGTTGCCGGCGTCCTTGAGCGCGGTGCCGATGAGCGGGGCGGTGCCACCGAAGAGCGCCACGGTCAGCGAGTACGGGAAGCCCGCGCCGGCCGCGCGCACCCTCGTCGGGAAGAGCTCGGAGTTCACGGCGGCCGAGATCGAGGTGAAGCAGCCGAGGAACACCATGCCGATCAGCTGCACGAGCAGCAGGCTCCCGAACGAGTTGCCCAGCGTGCTGAGCAGCGGCACCGGCAGGACCACGAAGGCGACACCGAAGGTGATCAGCATCGGCTTGCGCCCGATGCGGTCCGACAGCATGCCGAGCAGCGGCTGCAGCACCATGAAGAACAGCAGCGAGATCGTGCCGACCGTGAGCGACTGCGCCGCGTCGAACTTGACCGTGATCTGCGCGTAGATCGGCAGGAAGCTGGTCCAGGTGTAGTACGCCACGGTGCCCGCGATCGTGATGCCGACGATCGTGGCGGCCGCCTTCGGGTAGCCCACCAGGAACTCGAACAGCTTCGGCCGCTTGGCCTCACCGCGCTGGATCTCCTCGGCCACGGCCGAGGTCTCGTCGGCGCCCTTGCGGATCCACAGGCCCACGAGGCTGATCACGGCACCCACGATGAACGGGATGCGCCAGCCGTAGGAGGCCATGTCCTCCTTGATGAGGGTGGAGGCGAGCAGCGCGGCCAGGCCGGAGGCCAGCAGCTGGCCGATGGTGGTGCTGACGTACTGGAAGCTCGAGTAGAGGCCGCGCCGCCCGGGCGGGGCCGACTCCACGAGGAACGTGGTCGCGGCGGCGAACTCCCCGCCCACGGACAGGCCCTGGATGAGCCTGGCGAGGGTCAGGATGACCGGCGACAGCAGGCCGACGGCCTCGTACGTCGGCGTCACCGCGAGCAGCAGCGAGCCCACGCCCATCAGCACGATCGTGAACGTCATCGCGGCCTTGCGCCCGAACCGGTCGGCGAACGCGCCGACCAGCAGGCCGCCCAGCGGGCGCATGAAGAAGCCCACCGCGAACACCCCGTAGGCGCTCAGCAGCGCCACGAGGCCGCCCTCGCTCTTGGGGAAGACCTGGGCGGAGAAGTACGTCGCGAGGAACGTATATGCGTACCAGTCGTACCATTCCACGACGTTGCCGATGCTGGCCGCCATGAGCTGGCGGACACGACTCTTCGGAATGCCGACCGGTGATTGTGCCACGGGGGAGGTCGCCACGGGGGGCTCCTTTGCTGCAAAGTGCGGAGATGGCTTACTGTGCAGTTGGACGACCGAAACAGTCAAATCTCTGGCCAGATATTTACAAACCCGACACAGAACAGGTTGCAGGTGGACGTTCTCGACCGGCGCCTCGTCGCCGCGCTCCAGGTCAGCCCGCGCGCCTCATGGGGCGAGATCGGCAGGGTCGTCGGCGAGCATGAACGTACGGTCGCCAGGCGGCTGCAGCGCCTGATCTCCGAGGGGATCGTCCGGGTCACGGCCATCTACGACGACCTGCGCACCGGCCACGGGCGGCCCGTCCACCTGCACGTCCACGTACGCCCCGGCACGGCGGGCAAGGTGGCCGAGGCGCTGGCCGACCGGCCAGACACGCGCTCGGTCTACGCGCTGACCGGCGCCGCCGACATCGGCTGTGAGCTGGTCTCCCCGTCCCGCGAGGATCTGCATCACGTACTGTCCACGCAGATGTCCGAAATCTACGGCGTGCGGCAGACGCAGGCTCAGGTCGTGCTCCACACGTTCAGGACCGTGGCCGAGTGGCACGCGCCGTACCTCAGCGAGGAGGAGGTGCTCGAACTGCGACCCGCGCCGCCCCCCGAGTGCCTGCCCGACGAGGAGGGCCTGTCGCCCCTGGAGGAGGAGATCGCCCGGCTGCTCGCCGCCGACGGCAGGATCGCCTTCACCACCGTCGCCGAGCGCCTCGACATCTCCGTGCCGACCGCACGCAGGCGCGTGACCTCGCTGATCGAACGGCGGCTGCTGCTGCCGCGGGCCGAGGTGGAGCCCGCGCTGCTCGGGCTCGAGGTCGAGGCCATGCTGTGGCTGAAGGTCCGGCCGTACGGGCTGGACCTGGTCGGGCAGCGGCTGGCCGGGCACCCGAGCGTGCGTTACTGCGCCGCCACCTCGGGCACCCATTCCCTCATCGTGCAGGTCGTCGCCGCGCACGAGGCCGACCTCTACCGCTTCATGACCGGCGTCGTCGGGCAGTATGACGAGATCGCCGACAGCGACCTCACCCTGATCACCCGCGCCTACAAGCGCGGCCACCTCCACAAGTCCGGATTGCTCACGTTGGATCATCGTTGGGAGAAGACGCCATGACACCTGCCGAGAACGAAGTCGCCGACCTTTGCGCAGAGCTGATCCGCGTGGACAGCAGCAACTACGGGGACGGCACCGGCCCCGGCGAGCGGGCCGCGGCCGAGGTCGTCATGGCCAGGCTGGCCGAGGTCGGGATCGACTCGAAGTACATCGAGAGCGAGCCCGGCCGCGGCAACGTGATCACCCGGGTCGAGGGCACCGACCCGTCCCTGCCCGCCCTGCTCGTGCACGGGCACCTGGACGTCGTGCCCGCCAACGCGGCCGACTGGTCCGTCGACCCCTTCGGCGGCGAGGTGCGCGACGGCTACATCTGGGGCCGCGGCGCCGTGGACATGAAGGACATGGACGCGATGATGCTGGCCGTGCTGCGCCAGCTCAAGCGCGACGGGCGCCGGCCGCGCCGCGACCTCGTGTTCGCGTGGGTGGCCGACGAGGAGGCCGGCGGCGTGTACGGCGCCAAGTACCTCACCGCGAACCACCCCGAGCTGTTCGAGGGCGTCACCGAGTCGATCAGCGAGGTCGGCGGCTACTCGCTGGAGGTGGACCCGTCCCTGCGGCTCTACCTGATCGAGACGGCCCAGAAGGGCCTGGCCTGGATGAAGCTCATCGCCGACGGCACGGCCGGGCACGGCTCGATGCTCAACTCCGACAACGCCGTGACCGAGATCGCCAAGGCCGTGGCCAGGATCGGCGCCCACGACTGGCCGCTCACGTACACGCCGACCGTGCGGCAGTTCCTCACCGAGGTCGCGGACGCGTTCGGGATCCCGTTCGACGAGGACGACCCGCAGCCGATCCTGGACAAGATCGGGCCGCTTGTCCGCTTCGTCGGCGCGACGCTGCGCAACACCACCAACCCGACCCAGCTCGACGCCGGTTACAAGTCGAACGTCATCCCCGGCCAGGCCACGGCGGTGGTCGACGGGCGGTTCCTGCCCGGGTTCGAGGAGGACTTCTTCAAGACCGTCGACTCGCTGCTCGGGCCGAAGATCCGGCGCGAGTTCGTGCACCACGACATCGCGCTGGAGACGACGTTCGACGGGGCGCTGGTCGAGTCGATGATCGCGGCGCTCAAGGCCGAGGACCCGGCGGCGCGGGCGATCCCGTACTGCATGTCGGGCGGCACCGACAACAAGACGTTCTTCGCGGACCTGGGGGTGCGCGGGTTCGGCTTCGTGCCGCTGCGGCTGCCCGCCGACATGGACTTCGCCTCGATGTTCCACGGCGTGGACGAGCGGGTGCCGGTGGACGCCCTGCAGTTCGGGGTGCGGGTGCTGGACAGGCTCCTCCTAAACTACTGAGTTGTGACCAACGACGCATACACCCTGGCAGATGAGGCCGCCGCGGCTCTCAAGAGCGCGACCGGCCTCGACACCTTCGACGTGGCTCTCGTCATGGGGTCGGGGTGGGTGCCCGCCGCCGATGCCATCGGCGAGACGGTGAGCGAGGTCCCGTTCACCGATTTGCCCGGTTTCCGCGCACCCGCCGTGGCGGGGCACGGCGGCAAGATCCGCGTCGTGCGCACCTCGGCGGGGCGGCACGCGCTGGTGTTCCTCGGGCGCACGCACCTCTACGAAGGGCTCGGGGTGGACGCGGTCGTCCACGGAGTGCGTACGGCGGCCGCGGCCGGCGTACGCACGCTCGTGCTCACCAACGCCGCCGGCGGCCTGCGCCCCGAGACGCAGAACGTCGGCGACCCGGTCCTGATCAGCGACCACATCAACCTGACCGGGGCCAACCCGATCACCGGCACCACGTTCATCGACCTCACCGAGGTCTACTCGCGCCGCCTGCGCGAGCTGGTGCGCGAGGTCGACCCGAGCCTCTCCGAAGGCGTGTACGTGGCCTTCCGCGGGCCCACGTACGAGACGCCGGCCGAGATCCGCATGCTGCGCACGCTGGGCGGAGACATGGTGGGCATGTCCACCGTCCTGGAGGCCATCGCCGCCCGGGAGGCGAAGCTGGAGGTGCTCGGCGTCTCCCTGGTCACCAACCCCGGCGCGGGGCTGGCGGGCGAGCCGCTCAACCACGAGGAGGTCCTGGAGGTCGGCCGGTCCACGGCGGCCCGCATGGGCGTCCTTCTGGCCAAGGTGGTGGACCGGCTGTGAGCGAGGATCTGGTGCTCGCGGCGCGGGAGTGGCTGGCCCAGGACCCGGATCCGGAGACCCGCGACGAGCTCTCCCGGCTCCTGGACGGCGGCGACCTGGCGGCCCTGCGCGACCGGTTCGGGGCCAAGCTGGAGTTCGGCACGGCGGGCCTGCGGGGAGAGCTGGGCGCGGGCCCCAACCGGATGAACCGCGTCACCGTCATGCGCGCCGCCGCGGGCCTGGCCCGGGTCCTCGGGCCGGGCAAGCACGTGGTCGTCGGCTACGACGCCCGCCACAAGTCCGACGTGTTCGCCCGTGACACGGCCGCCGTCCTGACGGGCGCCGGGCTGGACGCGTCCCTCCTGCCGGGTCCGCTGCCCACGCCCGTGCTGGCCTTCGCCGTACGCCACCTCGACGCGGACGCCGGGGTCACGGTCACCGCCAGCCACAACCCGCCGCGCGACAACGGCTACAAGGTCTACTGGGGCGACGGCTCCCAGATCGTGCCCCCGGTCGACGGCGAGATCTCGGCGGCCATCGACGCCGTCGGACGGGTGGACCGGCTCCCGCTGAACGGTCCCGGCACGCTGACGGAGCTCGGCGAGGACATCGTCGACGACTACCTCGCCGCCGTGACCTCCCTGCCCCTGGGCGAGGCCCGCGACCTGCGCGTGGCGTACACGCCCCTGCACGGCGTGGGCGCCGCCACGCTCACCGGCGCGTTCCTGGCCGCCGGCTTCGAGACCCCGGTGGCCGTCGAGGAGCAGCGCGACCCCGACCCCGACTTCCCGACGGTCTCCTTCCCCAATCCGGAGGAGCCCGGCGCGATGGACCTGGCCATCGCGCTGGCCGCCAAGCTGGACGCCGACCTGGTCCTGGCCAACGACCCCGACGCCGACAGGTGCGCGGTGGGGGTCCCGCTGCCGGACGGGACGTGCCGCATGCTGACCGGCGACGAGGTCGGCGGCCTGCTGGCCGAGCACGTGATCACACAGACCGCCGGCGACCGCATGGTGGCCACCACCATCGTCTCCTCGACCCTGCTGGGCAAGATCGCCCGGGCGCACGGGGTCCGCTACGGCGAGACGCTGACGGGCTTCAAGTGGATCATCAAGGCGGGTCCGGGGCTGGTCTTCGGCTACGAGGAGGCCATCGGCTACAGCGTCGGCTCCGACGCGGGCCTGCCGGTCCGGGACAAGGACGGGATCGGGGCGGCCCTCACGGTCGCGGCCGTCGCCGCGGCGGCCAAGCGCTCCGGCCGTACGCTGCTGGACCTCCTGGACGACCAGGCCCGCCGCTACGGGCTGCACGCGACGTCCCAGCTCTCCTTCCGGGTGTCCGACCTGTCGCTGATCGCCGACGCCATGACCCGCCTGCGCGCCCACCCTCCGACGGCGCTGGGCGGCCGGGCGGTGACGCGTACGGACGACCTGGCGAAGGGCGACGGCGGGCTGCCGCCCACGGACGGGCTGCGATACCTGCTGTCGGGGGACGGCCGCGTGGTCGTGCGCCCTTCGGGCACGGAGCCCAAGCTGAAGTGCTATCTGGAGGTCGTGGTGCCGGTGACGGGGGAGGTCGCGCAGGCCCGCGAGCAGGCGGCCCGCGATCTCGCCGCTCTGAAGGCCGACCTGGCCGCCGGCCTGGGCCTCTGAAGCTACCGCGGACCTGGAGGAGTTTCGTCCTGTGGGGTCAGGGTGCCCGGGCGCCGGGCGGCCTGGCCCTGCCGCCACTGCTCCATGACCTGCCGGAAGGCCTCGCTCACGAGGTGAAGGAGCTCGGCGGAGGACTCGAAGCGGACCCCCGCCGGGGTCGCCGCCCCGAGAACCTCGGCTCCGCGCCGCGACGCGGCCGCCAGTGCCTCGTTCATCTGCAGGCCGGCGAGCATGGACCGGAGCCAGATCTCGTCGTCGATGACATAGCGTTCGCGCCGCCTGCCGGGGACCCGTTCCCGCCTGAGCATTCCCTGCTGTTCGAGGAAGGCGACGGCGTGCGAGATCGACGCCGGGCTGACGCGTAGCCGCTGGACCAGGTCGGCGGCGGTGAGGGTGCCGGAGTCGGTGATGTACAGGCAGGCCAGCACCCTCGCCATCATCTGGGGCAGCCCCTGCTGGACGAGGAGGGCGGTGAAGGACTCCGTGAAGTCCCGCACCTCTTGGGGGTCGCGCCCGTGGCCGCCGTCGGGGATCTGCGGCGCCGGAGGCTGAGCCTGCTTGTTACGGCGCGCGCGATGCCGGGTGGCCTCGTGTGCCCGCTCCGCCCCGTAATCGTCGGGTCCGCCGTTGCGGGTGACCTCCCGCATGATGGTCGAGGCGGGCCGCTCCAGACGCCGGCCGATCTCCGCGTATCCGAGCCCCTCGGCCAGCCCCGCGGCGATGTGCTGACGGTCCTCGTTGGTGAGTCTGCCTCCGGGCATCGGTGCTCGTCTCCTGTCGCTCGCCGTGCGGCCCCGCTGCACAGTATGCAGTCGCGCGGATTCTCATTGCAATCCACATCTTGATCACCTTTTGCGTTCAGCTTCATTGTCATTGCAAAGCAGATCCAGATTTACCGGTCTAGCTAGCCAAAAAGGCCATCTTTGCATGTTGACCGATCAGTGAACGCAATGTAGTGTCGCATTCGTTCAGAGATACCCGAACAATGTGCGCAAGGAGATTCATGATGGAACACAGCAACGGCGGCTTCTCCGAAGCGGGGCTGCGCAGGCTGCGTGAGGTGCTGACGCGGCATGTCGAGTCCGGGAAGATCCCCGGGCTGGTCGCTCTGGTCAGCCGGGGTGACGAGACGCACGTCGAGGCGATCGGGACGATGCGTCATGACGGTGGCGCGCCGATGCGCCGGGACACCATCTTCCGGATGGCCTCCACGTCCAAGCCGGTCTCGATCGCGGCGGCGATGGTGCTCCTGGATGAGTGCCGGTTGCGGCTGGACGACGTGGTCGACGCGTGGCTGCCGGAGCTGGCCGACCGTCAGGTGCTGAAGCGAATCGACGGCCCGCTGGACGACACCGTGCCGGCGCGCCGGCCGATCACCGTACGGGACGTGCTGACCTCCACGTTCGGGCTCGGCATGGACATGACGGCGCTGGGCACGCCGATCCTGAACGCGATCTTCGAGCGGGGGCTCACGCCCAATCTGCCGGTGCCGGTGCCCGAGCAGGATGAGTGGATGCGCCGCCTGGGCGAGCTGCCGCTGATGCATCAGCCCGGCGAGTGCTGGCAGTACCAGATCAGCAGCGATCTGGTCGGTGTGCTGGTCTCCCGGGTCACGGGCCGGTCGTTCGAGGAGTTCCTGCGCGAGCGCGTCTTCGAGCCGCTGGGGATGACCGACACCGGCTTCCACGTGCCCGACGACAAGATCGACCGGCTGCCGGACCTGTACGCCCCCGACCCCCAGACCGGCGAGTTCCTCGTGTGGGACGAGGCCAAGGGCGGGCGGTGGAACCAGGCTCCGGCGTTCCAGGGCGGCGGCGGTGGGCTGGTCTCCACCGCCGACGACTACCACGCCTACTTCCGGATGCTGCTCAACGGCGGCATGCACGGCGGCGAGCGGATCCTGTCGCGGCCCGCGGTGGAGTTGATGACCACCAACCGGCTCACGGCCGAGCAGCAGGCCGCCCGGCACGCGCTGGCGGTCAACAACGTCCACGTGTCCTTCGGCCAGGGCCAGCAGGGCGGCTGGGGCCTGGGGATGGCGGTGCGCACGTACCGGGGCGACTACGCCTCCGTCGGCCAGTTCGGCTGGGACGGCGGAAGCGGCACCTCGACCTACGCCGACCCGGCCAAGCAGCTCACCGGAATCCTGCTCACCCAGGTCGGATACACCGTCCCGGACCCGGCGCGGCTGATGAACGACTTCTGGACCACGCTCTACCAGGCCATCGACGACTGACCGCGGCACGGGGCCCGCTCCGGACCCCGCTCTCCCTCGGAGGTCAGGCCAGGCGGAACTGGAGGTCGGTGTCCCAGTTGTTCAGGTCGGGCTCGACCATGGGGTTGGTCTTGTAGAACTCCAGGCGGCAGCCCCAGTGCTCCGTCCCGTCCTTCTCGGTCATGTCCCAGGTCAGGGCCTGCTCCTCGGTCCACTTCAGCAGCCCGGCGATGACGTTCCTCAGCTGGTCCGGGTGGCCGTGGTGGGAGGTGGTGACGTAGCGGCCCGCGGGCAGGACGTCGGCGAAGATCTCGCCCTCACCCGCCACCGGCGCCGGAACGGGCACTCCCGCCTGCACCACCAGCCGGTCCTCCGCCATGTTGATGCTGTCGTACCTGAAGAACGGGGCGTCGGCCGGGGACACCCCGCGCTCGGCGAGCCAGCCGATGAGCCCACCGATGCGGTCCCCGACCAGGCCGAAGCTGGTCATGGTGATGGTCTTGCGGATCCCGATGTAGGGGCGCTCGGGAAATTCGACGATCTGTGGCATGTCGTGTTCCTCCTTCATCCTTCCGACCGGGCGCGCGGTCGAAACTCATCGACTACGCCGACGTCACTTCGATCTGGAGCTCGGTGACCCACTCGTCCGGGTCTTCCGGGCAGTGCAGGGAGATCTCCCTGGCCAGGCCCAGGGAGCGATAGCCGTTCTCCTCGATCCAGTGGGCCAGCGCCTGGAACGTCGGCCCCACCGCCTCCATCGGCCCCTCGTGGATGATCGCGGCCGCGGTCTCGATGGGAGGCAGGTCGACGATCTCGAAGTCGTAGGGGCCGGGCGGCACGGAAACCGGCAGGCACGTGTGCACCATGACGGAGCCGTCGTCGTCCGGCACGTAATAGGCCAGGCCGGGAGCCACGACACTCACCCCGGCGGCCTCCACCCGGCGGCAGATCTCCCGGAACAGCGGCTTGATGACCGGGCCGATGTCCTCCCCCTCGTAGCTGGCCGCCCTGGCGCTGAGCTCGGCGACCCGGACCGGCTGCACCCTCTTGAGCACGACTTCGGCTGTCCTCATGTGCCCTTCCGTCTCGATGGTGCGCAGTCGCGCCTCGACGCCTCGGAGCCTGGCCAGGTCGGCGCTGATCTGGGCTTCGAGCTGGGCGCGGCGCAGCCGTACCATGCCGTGCAGTTCCTCCGTGCTCACCTTCTCGTCGAGGATGGCGCTGACCTGCTCCAGCGTGAAGCCGAGGTCCTTGATCGCGACGATGCGGTTGAGCCGGGACAGCTGCGCGGCCTGGTAGGACCGGTAGCCGCTGACGGGGTCCACGTGCGCGGGGCGCAGCAGGCCGATGGCGTCGTAGTGACGCAACATGCGTACCGAGACCAGTCCGAGCCTGGCGAAATCTCCGATGCTGAACATGACGGCTCCAGGTCTACGGCCTGACACGGTGTCAGGGTCAACCTATGGCGATTTCGTAAGGCATGGGGTATTTTTCCCATCATGGTCGACCGAACGTTCGGTAGGACTGCCAGCGAGGATGCGAACCGGCGGATTAGGACGGCGGCGGTGCTGCTGTTCGCCCGGCGGGGCTACGCGGCCACGAGCATCCGCGACCTGGCCAAAGCGGTCAGCATGACCAATGCCGGGATATATCACCACGTGACGAGCAAGGAGTCCCTGCTCGCCGACCTCATGCGCGTCGGCCAGCAAGGGCTGATCGACGCCACGGAACGCATGCTGGAGAACGTCCACAGCCCCACCGACCGCCTGGCCCTGCTGATCGGCTCCCTCACCTCCGTCCACGCGCTCAGCCCCATGACCAGCCGCGTCATGGACGGCGAACTCCGCTCCCTCACCCCCGGCTCCGCCGCTTACGACGAGATCATCGCCCTGCGCGACGCGTACGAGGCCCACTGGAAGGACGCCCTCGCGGACGGCGTCGCCCAGGGCGTGTTCCGCGTCGCCGACCAGAAGCTGACCCGCCTCGCCCTGATGTCCATGTGCACCGGCACCAGCGAGTGGTACCGCCCCGACGGGGACTCCACGCTGGAGCAGGTGTGCGCCGAGTTCGTCACGATCGGCCTGGCCGCCGTCCGCGCGCCCGCCCCGGCCGGGGCCACCCTCGACCTCTCCCTGCTGCCCGACTTCCCGTGGGAGCCGCCGGATGCACGCAACGATCCCCGACCTGATGAGGCACGCCGCTAGCACGTACGGCACGCGCGAGTTCCTCCGCTTCCCCGACACCTCGCTCACCTTCGCCGACGCCGACGCCCGGTCCGACGGCCTGGCCGCCGCGCTGATCGACAAGGGCGTCCGGCCGGGCGACCGCGTGGCGATCATGATCGACAACGTCCCCGGCTGGCCGCTGAGCTGGCTGGCCGTGCTCAAGGCGGGCGCGGTCACCGTGCCGGTGAACGTCCGCTACCGGGCCGCCGACCTGGAGCACGTCCTGCGCGACTCGGGCGCCGTGGCCACCCTGACCACCGACGAGCACGCCCCGCACATCCCAGGTACGGTCTACGTCCTCGACACTGAGCACCGTGACAAGCGTCCGGTTTTGACACACGAAATCGCGAATTTTCAGTACACGTCGGGGACCACCGGCTTCCCCAAGGCCTGCATGCTCACCCACGACTACTGGCTCAGGACCGCCCGGCTCATCGCCGACCAGGTCCGCCTGCGCGACGACGACGTCATGCTGATCGCCCAGCCGTACTCGTACATAGACCCCCAGTGGGCCACCCTCTTCTGCCTGGTCGGCGGCATCCCCCTCGTCGTGCTCCCCCGCTTCTCCGCCTCCGGCTTCTGGGCCTCGGTCCGGGAGCACGGGGCGACGCTCACGTACGTACTCGGCTCGATGCCCCTCCTCCTGCACAAGCAGCCGCCCCACCCCCACGACCGCGACAACCGGATGCGCCTCGTGCTCTGCTCGGGCATCCGGCCGGACCTGCACCGGGCGTTCGAGGAGCGCTGGGGCGCGCCGTGGCGCGAGCTGTACGGGTCCACGGAGAGCGGGCCCGACCTGGGGGTGCCCGTCGAAGCCGTGGAGACGGTCGGCACCGGCGCCATGGGGCTCGCGTACCCGGGCAAGGAGGTCACGCTGGACGAGGAGACCGGCGAGATCCTGGTCAGGGGCACGCCCATGATGAACGGCTACTGGAACCACCCGGAGGCCACCGCCCACGCGTTCAGGGGCGGCTGGTATCACACGGGCGACCTCGGCTTCCGCGACGAGCACGGCTACATCCACCATTCCGGGCGATTGAAGGACATGGTGCGCAGAGGTGGCGAGAACATCTCGTGCGCCGAGGTGGAGGGCGTGCTCACCGAGCACCCCGCGGTCCTCCAGGCCGCCCTGGTGCCCGTTCCGGACGACCTGTTCGGCGAGCTGCCCAAGGCGTTCATCCAGCTCCGCCCGGGACACGCCCCCGACGCCGGGACGGCCGGGAGCATCATCGGCCACGCCAGGGAGCGGCTGGCCCGCTTCAAGATCCCGGAGTACGTGGAGTTCGTGGCGGAGTTCACGCTCACCCCGTCGTCCCGTATCGAGAAGCGCCATCTCCTCACCCCGGAACGAGACCAGCGCGCAGCCCCCGCCATCGCGATCCCCAAGGAGAGAGCATGATCGAAGTAACGGAACGCGACGGGGTGGCCGTCATCACCCTCGCGCGCCCGGAGAAGCTCAACGCCCTCACCGCGGGCATGCGCCGCGACCTGGCGGCCGCGATCCGCGCGTGCGGCCAGGACGTCAGGGGCGTCGTGGTCACCGGCACCGGCCGGGCGTTCTCGGCCGGGGAGGACATCCACGAGGCCGCCGGAAAGTCGCTGGTCGAGGAGGTGGAGCTCTTCCACGACATGACCAGGGCGGTGCTGGAGACGCGGGTCCCGGTCGTGGCGGCGGTCAACGGCCTGGCCGTGGGCGGGGCCGCCGAGTGGACGCTGTGCTTCGACACCCGCATCGGCACCCCGGCGACCGAGTACTTCCTGCCGGAGAACCACATCGGCCTGTCCGTCTCGAACGCCGCCAGCTACCTGCTCCCCCGCCTGGTGGGCGCCAGGGCGCTGAAGCTGGTGCTCGACTCGACCCGCATGACCGCCGAGCAGGCCCTGGCCACGGGCCTGCTGGACGAGATCGTCCCCCAGGAACGACTGCTGGACGCGGCGATCGAACGCCTGCACCACTGGACCCGGCCGGGCACGGCCACGGCGGTCCACCTGGCACTTCTCAGGCCGTCCCGGGACGAGGTCGAGCGCGCCTTCGCGAGGGAGACGGAGGCCGCCAAGCAGGTCGAGGAGTCGGGCATCGCCCAGGAGGGCATGTCCCGCTTCGTCAACCGGGCTAGGCGGTGACGATCGCCACCACCAGCAGGACCACGGCCGCCGCCAGCACCGCGATGGAGTCGTAGGACCACGTGACCCGGGCCGGCGCCGCCTCTTCCTCGCGGCGCCTGGCCGACTCGGCGCGGTCGCGGATCTGGTCGCCCACCCAGTCGGCGTGCGTCTTGCCCGCGAACGCCTCCACGGCCGCCTGCTCGGCCTTCGACAGCGTGGGCTCGGTGCTGAAGCGTCCGCGCTGCTGCCTGGGCGCTCCGCGCCGCTGCGCCCTGGCCCGCTCCCGCGCGCTGCTCATCGGCGTCCACAACCGCAGCACCCGCTCGTCGCCGTACTCGACGTTGATCGAGTGGGACACCGTCACGTCCTCGATCGACGCCCACGGCAGGAACGTCGTGCGCAGCGGGTTGCGCCCGATCAGCCCCGCCTCCGTGAACACGGTGGCGGGGCGCATCGCGATCACATAGACCAGCGCGGTCAGCGCGCCGAGCACGGCCAGCGCCACCAGCGACGACTTGCCGGTGTAGTGGGCGATCAGGTCCCAGACGTTGAACGCGACGAAGGCCAGCCACACCCAGGCGAGCACGAACGCGGTCTTGGACCGGTAGGTCTGTTTCACGGCTGCCACTTGAGCTGCGCGAACCCCGGCTTGATGACGCCGTTGATCAGCGCCAGCCGCTCGTCGAACGGCAGGAACGCCGACTTCATCGCGTTGACCGTGAACCACTGCAGGTCGTCCCAGCCGTAGCCGAACGCCTCCACCAGCTTGGCGAACTCCTGCGACACGCTCGTCGAGCTCATCAGCCGGTTGTCGGTGTTGACCGTGACCCTGAAGTGCAGCCGCCGCAGCAGCCCGATGGGGTGCTGGGCGATCGACGGGGCGGCCCCGGTCTGCAGGTTGGAGGTGGGGCACATCTCCAGCGGGATGCGCTTGTCACGCACGTACGCGGCCAGCCGTCCCAGCTTGGCGGAGCCGTCCTCGGACACGGAGATGTCGTCGATGATCCGTACGCCGTGGCCGAGCCGGTCGGCACCGCACCACTGGATCGCCTGCCAGATCGACGGCAGCCCGAACGCCTCGCCCGCGTGGATGGTGAAGTGGGCGTTCTCCCGCTGGAGGTATTCGAACGCGTCGAGATGCCGCGTGGGCGGGTAGCCCGCCTCGGCCCCCGCGATGTCGAACCCCACCACGCCCACGTCGCGGTAGCGCACGGCCAGCTCGGCGATCTCCATGGACCGCGCCTGGTGCCGCATGGCCGTCAGGAGCGTGCCGACCCGGATCCCGCGCCCCTCCGAGCCCTGCTTGAACCCTTCGAGCACCGCCTCGACCACCTGGTCGAGGCTCAGCCCGCGCGTGGTGTGCTGCTCGGGCGCGTACCGCACCTCGGCGTAGACCACGCCGTCGGCCGCGAGGTCCTGAGCGCACTCGGCGGCCACGCGGACGAGCGACTCGCGCGTCTGCATGACCCCCACGGTGTGGGCGAACGTCTCCAGGTAGCGCTCGAGCGAGCCGGAGTCGGCCGCCTCCTCGAACCAGTGGCGCAGGCGGTCGGGGTCGTCGGTGGGCAGCCGATCGTAGCCGGTCTCCCTGGCCAGCTCGACGATCGTCTCGGCGCGGAGCCCGCCGTCGAGGTGATCGTGCAGCAGCACCTTGGGAGCCCGCCGGATCTCGTCAAGCGTGGGACTCATCTGGCCATGATAGGGCGTCCCTCGCGTACGGTTCAGTCGCGCCCTGCGCTCTCGGCGGAGAAGGCCGGCAGGCACACCGCGATGTACTCGGCGCCCTCGGGACCTGCGCTGTAACGGACCCTCTCCCCCGGCGACGTCACCACCGACTGCCCGGCCGCGACCTCCGTCGTGCCCTCGGCGTGCTCCACCATCACCAGGCCGCGCAGCACCACCGTGTACTCGATGAACTGCGGCCGCTGAGGCGGCTCCTCCCAGCCGGGCGGGGCGGTCATGTGCGCTATGGAGATCCCGTCGTCGCCGCTGCTGACGCGGCCGATGTGCTCGTCGATGAGCTTGCCGCCGGGTACGGGTATGCGGGCCGGGCCCTCGATCTTTCTCACCACGACGTCAGTGTGCCACGTCGATGATCAGGCGGCTGGGACCGCCCTGCTCCTTGACCTGGAACGCGGCCTTCCTCGCCAGCACCAGGCCGATGCCGACGTGTCCCTCGAAGTCGCCGGTCCTGACGACGTCGGTGAGGTTGAGCAGGCCGGTGGGGAAGACGGGGCCGCCCTTCCAGGTCGGCTTGCCCTTCGCGTCGTGGGCGTTCGCGGGGACGAGCGTGACCTGAAGGTACGCGCCGCCGTTCACGTCCATGGGCTTGCCCGAGCCGTCCTCGACGAATTCGTCCACCCACTCGACGCTGTAGCCCGGGACCTTGCCCTTGAGGTCGATGACCAGGCGGTCGTACGTGCCGTGACCAGCGAACCGGACGCCCGTGACGACGGCGGGCTCGATCCCGTCGCGCTGGACGTCCACCTCGGCCGTGCTCGTCGGCGTGTCGGGCTCCGGCCGGTCCGTCCCGGTGGCGGCGGGCTGCTGCGGCAGAGCGGTCTGTACGGCCTGGCCGCAGGCGGTGAGCAGGGTCAGGCAGGCGAGCGAGGCGAGAACCCGGGAGCCCGCTCGCGGGGATGACGGGCGCATACCTCCAAGATGCCCGGCCTGCGGTCCCGCATGCGACCGGGCTTCCCGCCCTGCCGAGTACCCTGATCACCCCACGAGGAGTTATATACGTGAAAAAGTCTGGCGATTTACCGATCTTTCTGACCAACTACTCGCCGTCGTTCGCGCGGACCGCGTACCTGCTGACGGGTGACGCGGACCGGGCCCGCGAACTGGCGGTCGAGGCGCTGGTCACGGCGTGCCGCCGCTGGTCCACCATCCGCTGGGGCCAGCCGGCCGTGGAGGTGCTGCGGGAGTTGTACGCGCGCTTCCTGGCCGCCGCGCCGCCGCCCGCACCCGAGGACCACGCGCTGGCCACGCTGCCGCCCACGGCGCGAGCCGTGCTCGTGGCGCGCTACCACGACGCGCTGCCCCCGGAGCAGGTGGCCATGGTGACGGGCCTGTGGACGGCCGCCCTGGACGAGGAGGCGCACCAGGCCCTCGCCCTCCTCCGGGCCGCGCACCCCGACCTCTTCACGCGCGCCGAAACGCCGGCGCCCCCGGAGCCCTCGGAGCCCTCGGAGCCAGGCGATGCCCCGTCCCCGGAGCCGGATGACACCCCGCCTCTGGAGCCGGATGGCGACGCACCCTCGGAGCCGGACGGTGACGTGCGGGAGGCGGCGGCGGACCAGGCGCCGTGGGTCGCCCCCGAAGATCCGCCGGGCACCGCTCAAGAGACGGAAGCCACCCCGTGGGCAGTCCCCACCCCGGGGTCGGACACCGACGAGCCACGCCTGCGTGCCGCCCTGGTCCGGATCGCGGCCGGCATGCCGCACACCAACCTCGCCGAGCCCGTCCTGACCCGCATCGGCAGGCGGCGCAGGCTCCGCGTCACCCTGTGGGCGGCCGCGTCGGCAGGGGCCGTCGGCGCGTTGGCGGCCCTGGTCGTGATCGCGGCGAGCACCTTGGCGGGCAACCTGGAGAAGGCGGCCGATGACGGCAGCACCGCCCTCACGCCGCCGGACGAGGTCCCCATGGCGATGCCGGACAAGCTGGGCGACCCCGTCCGGTACGCGTACACGGCCTACTGCGAGGGCGCCTCCTCCGACCCCGGCGACCCGCAACCCTGCGGCCAGTGGCGGCTGACGACCCTGTCGGGCAAGGAGTGGCGGCTGCAGGCCGCGCGGGCCGGCTACGACGAGGACACGCTCATCGCCCTGCCCCTCGCCATCAGCCAGGACGGCCACCGCCTGGCCTACCGGCACCGCGACGGCTCGTACGTCGTGCACGACCTGCCGACGGGCGTCGTCAAGAAGATCGACATCGAGCACGAGGAGACGCTCCCGCACATCACCTCCTCGCCGAACGGCCGGTACTTCGCCCTCGACTTCGGCGCGGCCGACGGCGCGATGCTCGACTTCGACACCGGCGCGACCCGGCACGTCAGCGGAAAGAAGATCAAGATCCTGGCCGTGGGGAACGACGGCACGCGGGTGGTCAGCGACGAGGTGGACGTGGACGACGTACCGGGCCACGCGTCGGTCGCCACCCTCACGCTCCGGGGCGCGAGGGGCCGCGCGGGCGGTTACCGCGTCGATCCCGGCCTCCTCGAGTACGGCGCCGCGCTCTCCCCGGACGGCCGCACGCTGGCCCTGGTGTCGGCCGACGAGAGGCTCGTCACCATGAACGCCCGCACCGGCCGCGTCTTCGGCTCCCGCACGGCGCTCGACGACTACGGGGTGATCGCGGTCGAGCGCTGGCTCAGCGCCGACGAGGTCCTCGTACGCCAGCCCGACGAGGACGACGAGGACGCCTACCTGACCAAGGTGGACGTCCGGTCGGGCAAGAGCGCCGACTTCGGGGGCGAGGAGTGGATCGGCTACGACTCCCCGCTCGGCGCGCTGAAATGACAAGAAAGGGCCCCGCCGGAACGACGGAGCCCTTTCAAGTGACAAACGCCGCTGGTCAGACGGTCTCGTAGACCTTGACGCTCTCGCCCTCGACGGCCTGGGCCTTGCGGGCGCGCAGCCCGGTCGCCGAGATCGCCAGCCCGACCAGGGCCAGCACCAGCGAGACCACGATCGCCGAGCGCAGCGAGCCGATCGAGAGCGTCTCACCGCCGCCCGAGGTGAGCACGGCGGTGACCACGGCCAGCACGATCGCGCCGCCCACCTGGCCGGAGGTGTTGAGCAGCCCGGAGGCCAGCCCCTGCTCGTCGTCGTCCACGCCTGTGGTGGCCTGGATGTTCAGCGAGGGGAACGACAGCGCGAACGCGATGCCCATCAGGAGCATGCCCGGGATCACCATGCCGCCCAGGCTGGGGGTGCGGTCGATGCCGAGGAACATCGCGTACCCGCCGGCCAGCGCGGCGGAGCCGATGACGATCAGCTTGCCGGTGCCGAACCTGTCGGCGAAGTCACCCATCTTGGTCGAGGTGAGCGCGACCAGCAGACCGGCGGGCAGGAACGCCAGGGCGGTGCCCAGGGCCGACCAGCCGAGGAGGTTCTGGAAGTACTGCATCGCCACGAACTGGAAGGCCACGTACGAGCCCATGAGGATGAGCAGCCCCAGGTTGGCGCGGACGATGTGGCCGGAGCGCAGGATGCCGAGGCGCACCAGCGGGTGCCGCATCCGCCGCTCGGTGACGACGAACAGGCTGAGCAGCACGGCCACCGCCACCAGCGAGCCGATGGTCTGCAGCGAGGCCCAGCCGGCCTCCGGCGCCTGCACGACCGTGAACACCAGCAGCAGCATGGACGCGGTGATCAGCGCGGCGCCGATCAGGTCGTGACCGCCTTCGGCCCGCTCGTCACGGCCGCGCAGCACCCTCGGCGCGACCAGCAGGGCGAGGATCGCCACGGGGACCGGCATCAGCAGCGTCCAGCGCCAGCCGATCTCGGTGAGCAGGCCGGACAGCACGAGGCCGAGCGAGTAGCCGCTGGCGCCACAGGCGGTGAAGATGCTCAATGCCTTGTTGCGCTCGGGCCCCTCAGGAAAAGTCGTCGTGATGATCGACAAGGCCGCGGGGGCGGTGAACGCGGCGGCCACACCCTTGACGAACCGGGCCGCGATCAGCAACCCGCCGTCGTCCACAATGCCACCAAGCAACGACGCCACGGCGAAGACACCCAAAGCGACCAGGAACACCCTGCGCCGCCCGAGCAGGTCGGCGGTCCTGCCCCCGAGCAACAGAAGACCGCCGTAGCCGAGCACGTAGCCGCTGACCACCCACTGCAGAGATGACGTACTAAGGCCCAGATCGTGCTGAATGGCAGGCAGGGCGACACCGACCATCGAGACGTCAAGGGCGTCAAGGAAGATCACTGCGCAGAGCACGGCGAGCGCGCCCCAACGGGATGAGGAAGAGGACATAGAGCAGAACATTACATGCAGGCGCATCTAATGCAAACGCATTTAATGCCGTTGCATCAGTTTTAGCGAAGTGGTAACCTCCGCGACATGGACGAGGAGTTCGTGGTCGACACCTGGCATTACGTCCTGGCCAAGCACGCCAAGGCCATGTGTGCCCTGGAGCGCGAGCTGGGGGATCGACATGGGCTGGGGCCCAGCGAGTTCGAGGTGCTCGACCGGATCGTCCATCACGACCGGAAGCTGCGCATCCAGGAGCTCTGCGACGAGGTCCACCTGAGCCAGAGCGCCCTGTCCCGGGTGGTGGCCCGCCTGGAGAAGGCCGCGCTCGTGTCACGCGGGGTCTGCGACGCCGACCGGCGGGGCGTGTTCGTGTGCATCACGGACGAGGGCCGCGCCCGCCACGCCGAGGCCCTCCCCACACAGCGCGCCGTCCTCACGGAGATCTTCGCCGACGCCCCGGCCCTGGCCCGCTGACACCCGGCCGACCACCGCAGGGCCCGACGCCCTCTCCCCCGAAGTCCCTCAGGGACGACCCCACCGACCGTGGCCGGTGTCCTTCGGGTGAGAGGGCGAGATGCGCGTCGTGGAGCTCCCTGGCGACCCAGCCCGCGACGACCCCGCCGACGGTGGCCTGTGTCCTTTCGGGGAGGGAGGCGTCCCTCGGGGGGTGGGGAGGGTTCAGGAGGCGGTGATGCGGTCGATGACCAGGGGGAGGTGTTCCTCGCCCGCCGAGCCCACCGCGTAACCGCCCTCCAGCGCCTCCAGAGCGCGCTCGAACCGAGCCGTCTCGTCCGCGTGCAGCGTCATCAGCGGCTGCCCCGCCCGCACCAGGTCCCCGGGCTTGGCGTGCAGGGTGATCCCGGCCCCGAACGACACCGGGTCCTCCTTGCGCGCCCGTCCGGCGCCCAGGCGCCAGGCGGCCAGGCCCACGGCGTACGCGTCCAGCCGGGTCACCACACCGGACGTGGGCGCCTCCACGGTCAGGGTCTCGGCCGCCCGGGGAAGCAGGGCGTCCGGATCGCCGCCCTGCGCCAGGATCATCCGCCGCCACGCGTCCATGGCCGACCCGTCGGCGAGGGCCTTGGCGGGGTCCTTGCCGGACGACACCCCGGCCGCCTCCAGCATCTCGCGCGCCAGCCGTACCGTCAGCTCCACCACGTCAGCGGGCCCGCCGCCGGCGAGCACCTCGACCGACTCCGCGACCTCCAGCGCGTTCCCCACGGCCAGGCCCAGCGGCCGGTCCATCGCGGTCAGCAGGGCCACGGTGCGCACCCCGGCGTCCGTCCCCAGGGCCACCATGGTCTCGGCCAGTTCCCGAGCCGTCTCGGGGGTCTTCATGAACGCCCCCGAGCCCACCTTCACGTCGAGGACGAGCGAGCCGGTGCCCTCGGCGATCTTCTTGGACATGATCGACGAGGCGATCAGCGGGATCGACTCGACGGTGCCGGTGACGTCGCGCAGCGCGTACAGCTTCTTGTCGGCGGGGGCCAGCCCCGACCCGGCCGCGCATACGACCGCGCCCGCCGAGCGCAGGACCTGCAGCATCTCGCCGTTGGAGAGCGAGGCCCGCCAGCCGGGGATCGACTCCAGCTTGTCGAGCGTGCCGCCGGTGTGCCCGAGGCCGCGGCCCGAGAGCTGCGGCACGTACGCCCCGCACGCCGCCACCAGGGGCGCCAGCGGCAGCGTGATCTTGTCGCCGACGCCGCCGGTCGAGTGCTTGTCGGCGGTGGGCCGGTCGAGCGCGGACCAGTCCATGCGCTCGCCCGAGCGGATCATGGCCTGCGTCCAGTCGGCGATCTCGCGGCGGTTCATGCCGTTCAGGAGGATGGCCATGGCCAGCGCGGACATCTGCTCGTCGGCCACGCTGCCGCGCGTGTAGGAGTCGATCACCCAGTCGATCTGGGCCGTGGTCAGCTCGCCGCCGTCACGCTTGGCGCGGATGACCTCGATCGCGTCCATTCAGGCGCTCCGGCTGAGGTCCTGGGGGCCGAACGCGTACGGCAGGATCTCCGCCATCCGCTTCGGCCCGTCCACGGTCTCGACCAGCAGGTCCTCGCCGCCGAACTCGTACAGCAGCTGACGGCAGCGCCCGCACGGCATCAGCAGCTCACCGTGCCCGTCCACGCAGGTGAAGGCCACCAGCCGGCCGCCGCCCGTCGCCTGCAGCGCCGACACGAGGCCGCACTCGGCGCACAGGCCCACGCCGTAGGAGGCGTTCTCGACGTTGCAGCCCGTGACGATCCGCCCGTCGTCCACCAGCGCCGCCGCCCCCACAGGGAACTTCGAGTACGGCGCGTACGCGTTGTGCATGGCCTGCGTGGCCTCGAAACGCAGGCCGTCCCAGTTGATGGTGCTCAATGTTGTTCTCCCCGGCGGTAGCGCACGCCGTCGGCCTTGGGCATTCGCAGTCGCTGCGAAGCCGCCAGGAGCACGATCAGCGTGAGCACGTGTGGTGTGATGAAGACGAACTCGCTCGGTAGCTGGTCGACGGTCCGCCAGAGCCAGAAGAGCACGACCATGCCCGCGGCGGCGACCGCCATCAGCGTATATTCCCTGGCGCTCCTGGCCTCGAGCTCGGCGGGCCGGTCGGGCGACAACATCCGGCGGACCCTGATGATCAGGTAGATGAGCAGCAGCATGGCGCCGAACAGGAAGAACGAGGTGATCGCCCCGGTGGTGCTGCGCAGCTGGAGCCCGCTGGCGTAGCCGAACAGCGAGGAGCCGATGGCGAGTCCGCCCGGGCGCCAGTTGCCGAAGATCATGGCGGCCAGGCCGATGAAGCCGCGCCCTTGCGTCTGGCCCTCGACGTACTTGGAGGAGACGAAGACCAGGAACACGCCGCCGAGCCCGGCGAACGCGCCGGACATGACGACCGCGAAGTACTTGATCCGGTAGACGTTCACGCCCAGCGACTCGGCCGCCCACGGGTTCTCGCCCACCGAGCGCAGGCGCAACCCGAACGGGGTGTGCCAGAGCACGAAGAACGTCAGGGGCAGCAGCAGGACCGCCAGGATGACCAGCACGTTCACTTCGTGCGTGAGCCCGCGCAGGATGCCCGCCAGGTCCGAGAGGAGGAACCAGTGAGTCCCTTCCAGCTTGCCCAGGAGGTCCGGCCCGTCGGAGAGCAGTGGCAGGCTGGGCGTCGGCGCTGGCGAGGTGATCGCCGGTGAGCCGGTGAAGCCCGCGCCCGCGTCCGCCGCGGCGGTGCCGTCCTTGTAGAACACCTCGGACAGGAAGCGGGTGATGCCGGGGCCGAGCAGGTTGATCGCGACGCCGCTGATGATGTGGTCGACGCCGAACGTCACGGTCGCGATGGCGTGGATGAGGCCGCCGAGCGCGCCACCGAGCAGCCCGGCCAGCAGCGCGGCCCAGGCTCCCCACTGGTATCCGGCCCAGCCGGCGAACCAGGTGCCGAGCACCATCATGCCTTCGAGGCCGATGTTGACCACGCCGGCCCGCTCGGCCCACAGGCCGCCGAGGCCGGCCAGGGCGATCGGCACCGCCAGCATCAGGGCGGCGGCGAACATGCCGGACGAGGTGATGTCGTTCTGGCCGGACGCGACGCGTACCAGGGACATCAGCAGGATGAGCGCGGCGACTCCGATGAGCGCCAGGTGGTATTTGCTTAGCCTGGTCATGCTGCCACCTCAACCGGGGTCTTGCTGCTGAGCTGCTGGGCGGCCCGGCGCTCCTCGAGTCTGAGCGCGAGCCGGTTCGTCACCTCGTTGGCCACGACGACCAGCAGGACGGTGACGCCCTGGATGATCGTGATGACGGACGGCGGGACGTTCGCGATCTGCAGGGGGCCCTGCGCCCGGTCGAGGAAGGCGAACAGCAACGCGGCGACCGCGATGCCGACGGGCTTGTTCCTGCCGAGCAGCGCCACCGCGATGCCGAGGAAGCCCAGACCGGCGGTGAAGTTGGAGTTGAACGCGCCCTTGTCGCCGAGGATCTCGGGCAGGCCGATGAGCCCGGCGATCGCGCCGGACAGCACCATCGCCGCGATGACCATGGTCTTGGGGTTCACGCCGGAGGCGAGCGCGGCCGGGCCGTTGAGGCCGCTGGCCTTGACGTTGAAGCCGAACCGGGTCCGCTCCAGCACCACCCAGATCACCACGCCGAGCACGATCGCCACGATCAGGAAGCCCCACAGGCCGCCGCCGCGCGTGGGCGGAAGCAGGCCGAACCCCTCGAACAGGAAGTTCAGGTTGGGGAACATGGCCGACTCGGGCAGCTGCGGCGTGGTCGTGGTGAGCTGGCCCGCGGCGCGCTGGCCCGCGAAGGGGCCGCGTACGAGGTAGGACGCGATGTTGATCGCGACGTAGTTCAGCATGATCGTGGCGATGACCTCGTTCACGCCCCTGGTCACCTTCATGACAGCGGGGATCAGCGCGTAGAGGCCGCCGACGGCCGCGGCGACCACGATGATCACCGCGATCTGGATCGGGGCGGGCGCCTCGAACGTCGAGCCCACGTACGCGGCGACGATGGCCGCGAGCCGGTACTGGCCCTCCACGCCGATGTTGAAGAGGTTCATGCGGAAGCCGACGGCCACCGCGAGACCGGCGATGAACAGGGGCACGGCCCGGTTGAGGAAGGCCGCGATGCCGTTGGAGACGGCCCGCGGGGTCGCGCCGAAGTCGAAGAAGGCGGCGAACGCGTCGAGCGGGCTGGCGCCCGCCGCGGTGATCGCCACGCTGGAGATCGCGACCGCGAGGACGATGGCGACGACGGCGCCCGCCACGGTGAGCAGCGCCCGGTTGAGCCCGGCGGGCATCACGTCTCCTCAGCGCCGGCGATGGCGCCGGTCATGTAGCCGCCCAGCCGCTCGGGCGTGATGTCGGAAGGGTCGAGCGCGGCCACGAGCCGCCCGCGGTAGATCACCTGGAGCGTGTCGGACAGGCCGATCAGCTCGTCGAGGTCGGCGGAGATGAGCAGCACGGCCAGCCCGGCGGCCCTGGCGTTGCGCAGGTGGTCCCAGATGGCGGCCTGCGCGCCGACGTCCACGCCTCTGGTGGGGTGAGCGGCGATGAGGAACCTCGGCTCGCCGCTCATCTCGCGGCCCACGATCAGCTTCTGCTGGTTGCCGCCCGACAGGGCCAGGGCCAGCGTGTCGATGCCGGGCGTGCGTACGTCGTAGTCCTTGACGATGCGCTCGGTGTCGGCCTTCGAGGCCCGCCGGTTGATCCAGATGCCGCTGCGCGCGGGCTTCCTGGTCTGGTGGCCGAGCACGCGGTTCTCCCACAGCGAGGCCTCCAGCAGCAGGCCCTGCCGGTGCCGGTCCTCCGGGATGTAGCCGATGCCGGACTCTCTGCGCTTGAGCGTGGACCATTGGCTGATGTCCTGGCCGTCCAGCTCGATGCTGCCGTGCGCGGGCCGGATGCCCATGATCGCCTCGATCAGCTCGGACTGGCCGTTGCCCTCGACACCGGCGATGCCGAGGATCTCGCCCCGGTGGATCTCGAACGACACGTCGTCGAGGAGCAGCCGTTTGCCTTCTTCGCGCAGCTTGGCCGGGTCGGCGGCGGCGTGGTAGCCGTCGGCCTCCATGGTGACCTGGGCGACCCGCAGCGTCACGACGTCGGTCACCGTGGACTCGCGGGTCTCGGGCGTGGGCAGCTCGCTGCCGACCATCAGCTCGGCGAGCTGGCGGGCCGTGACCTCGCGGGGGTCCACGCTCGCGACCGTGGTGCCGCGCCGGATCACGGTGATCGCGTCGGCGATGCCGAGCACCTCGTCGAGCTTGTGGGAGATGAAGATGACGGTCAGGCCGTCGGCCTTGAGCTCGCGCAGGTTCTGGAAGAGCTCCTCGACCTCCTGCGGCACGAGCACGGCCGTCGGCTCGTCGAGGATGAGGATGCGCGCGCCTCGGTAGAGGACCTTGAGGATCTCGACGCGCTGGCGGTCGCCGACGCCGAGGTCCTCCACGAGCTTGTCGGGGTCGACCCGCAGGCCGTGGCTCTCGGCCAGCTCGGTTATGCGTCTCCGGGCGGAGGCCATGTCGAGCATGCCGACCTTCTTCGGCTCGGCCCCGAGGACGACGTTCTCCAGCACGGTGAGGTTGTCGGCCAGCATGAAGTGCTGGTGGACCATGCCGATGCCGACGCCGATGGCGTCGCTCGGCGTACGGAAACTGACCTCGGCGCCGTTGATCCTGATGGTGCCCTCGTCCGGCTTCTGCATGCCGTACAGGATCTTCATCAGCGTTGACTTGCCCGCGCCGTTCTCCCCGACGATGGCGTGCACCGTCCCTGGTTCGACGGTGATGCGGATGTCGTGGTTCGCGACGACACCGGGGAAACGCTTGGTGATGCCCTCCAGCTCTACAGCGGGTTTCGCCGTGGCCAGGGTGTCAGCACTCATTTCGCCTCTCCTAGCGGGGGGCGGGGGATAGACAGAAGGCCCGAAGTGGGGACTCCGGGCCCTCAGCTGTCACTCCTACCCCGATTACGGCTTCGACGGAACCGTGATTTTGCCGTCGACGATGTCCTTCTTGGCCGCGTCGAGCTTGTCCTTGATGTCGTCGATCTCGCCACCGGTGGTGGACAGGCCCACGCCGTCGACCTTGAGGTCGTACGTGATGTTGGAGCCGCCCTTGGCACCGCCCTGGAAGGCCTTGATGAACTCGAACACGCCGACGTCGACCCGCTTGAGCATCGAGGTCATGATGACGCCCTGCAGGTCGGCCTCCTTGACCGTCTGGCGCTGGTCGGAGTCGACGCCGATGGCCTTCTTCTTGGCCGCGGCCGCCGCCTGGAACACGCCCAGGCCGGAGTCGCCGGAGGCGTGGTAGACGATGTCGGCGCCGTCCTGGTACATCTTCTCGGCCGCGACCTTGCCCTTGTCGGGGGCCTTGAAGCCGGAGAAGTCACCGTCGGGGGTGAGGTACTTGATGTCGATCTTGGCGTCCGGCTTGACCGACTTCACGCCGGCCACGAAGCCCGCCTCGAACTTCTTGATCAGGTCGTTCTCGACGCCGCCGACGAAGCCCACGTGGTTGGACTTGGACTTGGTGGCCGCCGCGACGCCCGCCAGGTAGGAGCCCTGCTCCTCGGCGAACAGCAGGCCGGTCACGTTGGGCCCGTTGGAGGCGGAGTCGACCACCGCGAACTGGATGTCGGGGTACTCGGCCGCCGTCTTCTTGATGTCGTCGCCGTACGCGAAGCCGACGCCGATGATCGGGTTGTAACCCGCGTCGGCGAGCTGGCGCAGCAGGTCGCCACGGTTGGAGCCGTCGGCCGCCGGGCTCAGCTCCTTGATCTCCGCGCTGAGGTCCGTCTTGGCCTTCTCCAGACCGGCGTAGGCCGCGTCGTTGAAGGACTTGTCGCCCCGGCCGCCGACGTCGAACGCCAGTCCGACCTTCAGCCCGCCCTTCGACGCCTCACTGCTCGCGCCGGCGCTGCTCGGCGCCTCGCTGGCCGTGGCGCCCCCGCCGCTGCCGCCACAGGCGGCCACTGCCATGAGCATGATCCCGGCTACCGAGCCGATCGCCATCCTGTTGAATCGCTTGCCGAGCAAGGCGACTCCCTTCCCTTTCCCCGTCGTCTTCGCCGCTGCCGATACTTCATCGCGCGCGCGAAGCACGTACGGCACCTGCACGGAAGATAGTTGCTTGACCAGGGCGAACCAAACCAGCGCACAGGGTCGCAACCGCTCCGTTATCGACATCACTCGCGTCCGTGACCTGAAGGACGAATCTGGAGCAATCCGTGACACACGGAAGGTTTTGCCCAACTTTGACCCCTTGTGCCGGCGCGGATCATGACGGAGATTCCGACAGACGGTGGAAACCTGATCTCGGAGCCCCGTATGCATCCTTGGAAGGTCCTGACAGTGCCGCTGGCCACACTGCTCGTCGTGGCCCTGAGTGGAAACACGCCCGCGACGGCCGACGCACCGGCCGTCAAGATCGAGAACAACGCCACCCAGCCCGTCTTCTCCCGCGCGGACGCCGTCAAGCAGACGGTGTTCGTCGAGGTCGAGGGCACCGACAGCGACAACGACGGCAAGCCCGACCGGGTCGCCGTCGACATCCTGCGCCCGAAGGAGACCGACCAGGGGCTGAAGGTCCCGGTCATCATGGAGGCCAGCCCGTACTACGCCGGCGGCAACGACGTTCCCAACCACCCCGTGGACGTGGACGCGAACGGCAACCCGCTGCCCACCCTCGCCGCCGCCAGGAACAAGCTGGCCGCCGAACCGTTCGACGGCTACTACGACAACTACTTCCTGCCCCGCGGGTACGCCATCGCGCTGGTGGAGAACCTCGGCAGCGGCCGCGCCACCGGCTGCCCCACCTCCGGCGACCGCAACGAGACGGCCGGCCCGAAGGCCGCGATCGACTGGCTGAACGGCCGCGCCAAGGGCTTCGACGCCGCCGGCAACCCGGTCGAGGCCACCTGGTCGACGGGCAAGGTCGGCATGATCGGCGTCTCCTACAACGGCACGCTGCCCAACGCGGTCGCCACGACCGGCGTCGAGGGCCTGAAGACGATCGTGCCGATCGCCTCGATCTCCAGCTGGTACGACTACTACCGCGCCAACGGCGGCGTGCTGGCCCCCGGCGGCTTCCAGGGCGAGGACCTGGACGTGCTCGCCAAGTACGTGCTGACCAGGCAGGACGGCCAGGCCGCCTGCGGCGCCCTGATCGACGGGATCACCACGGCCCAGGACCGGATCACCGGCGACTACAGCCAGATGTGGGACGCCCGCAACTACCTGAACGACGTCGGCAAGGTCAAGGCCAGCGTCTTCCTCGTGCACGGGCTCAACGACTGGAACGTCAAGACCAAGCAGTTCGCCCAGTGGTGGTACGCCCTGGCCAAGCGGCACGTGCCGCGCAAGATCTGGCTGCACCAGGGCACCCACATGAACCCCTTCAACCTGCGCACGGTCGAGTGGCTGCGCCAGCTGCACGGCTGGTTCGACTACTGGCTGTACGGGATCGACTCGGGCATCATGCGCGAGCCGCAGGCCGACGTGGAGATCGCCCCCGGCCAGTGGGCCCAGCACGCCTCATGGCCGCTGCCCGGCGCGGCCACGGTGCCGCTGTGGGCGGGCTCGGGCTCGAAGCTGGGCCTGCTGCCCAGCCCGCGCTCGGCCAGGGAGTCGTTCGTGGACCAGAAGTCCAGGACGGCCGAGCAGCTGGTGGAGGCCACTGGTTCCGATCCGAACCGGCTGGCGTACGTGACCGGCGACCTGCCCGCCGACGTGCGGATCTCCGGCACCCCGACGGTGTCGGTGCGGGCCTCGCTGAAGGACGGCTCCTCGCCGTACCTGACGGCCCTGCTGGTGGACTACGGCACGGACGTGCGCGCGAACGGCTCCCTCGTCTCGACCGGCCAGTCCTACTGCTACGGCGAAGGCGTCCCGGGTGACACGGGCTGCACGACGCTCAGGACGCTCGGCACCGCCACCACCCCGTACAAGATCGTCACCAGGGGCTGGCTGGATGTCCGCAACCGGCACCGCGCGGACCGGACCGAGGCCCTGCGCCCGGGCAAGGAGTACACGTTCACGTGGGACTTCCAGCCGACGGACTACCTGTTCAAGAAGGGCCACCGGCTGGGCCTCGTGATCATCTCGACCGACGTCGACTACACCCTGCGGTACCCGCCGGGCACGAAGATCACGGTCTCGCCCGGGCAGTCGTCGCTGCGACTGCCCGTGGTCTTCGGCAAGCTGCTCTAGGGACTAGGCCATCGCGGTGGTGGTGACCGTGTCGAGCGGGCCGACCTCCCACAGCGCGGTCAGCGCCGTGGCGGCCATGACGCGCACGCCCATCGCGATCGCCTTCTCGTCGACGTCGAAGGTGCCCTGGTGGATGTCGTACGTCACGCCGTCGGGCGAGCGCGTGCCCAGGCGGGCGAACGCGCCGGGGATCGACTCGAGGTACCAGGCGAAGTCCTCGCCGCCGAGTGACTGCTGGGTCGGGACCACCGCGCCCGCGCCCAGCACGCGCTCGGCGGCCTCGGCCAGCATCTCGACGCTGACCTCGTCGTTGACGACCGGCGGCACGCCGCGCGTGTAGTCCATCTCGGCCTCCACGCCGTAGGCGCCGGCCACCGACTCCAGCAGCGACTTGATCAGGTCGGGCGCGGCGTGCCAGGCGCCCTCGTCGAGGCAGCGGACCGTCCCGGCGGCCAGGCCGTCGTCGGGGATCGCGTTGGCCGCCGTGCCGGCCTCGACCTTGCCCCAGACCAGGCTCAGCGAGGAGCGCGGGTCGACCCGGCGCGACAGGGCGGCGGGCAGCTCGGTGAGGATCTTGGCCAGGGCGAAGACCAGGTCGGCGGTCAGGTGGGGGCGGGCGGTGTGCCCGCCGGGGCCCGACACCCTGACGACCAGCTTGTCGCAGGCCGAGGTGATCGGGCCGGCCTTGAGCCCGACCTGGCCGACGTCCACGCGCGGGTCGCAGTGGAGGCCGAAGATGCGGTCGACGCCGCTGATGCCGCCCTGGGCCATGACCTCGAGCGCGCCGCCGGGCAGCTCCTCGGCGGGCTGGAAGATCAGCCGCACCCGGCCGGGCAGCAGGCCGGCGGCGGCCTGCTGGGCGAGGAAGAGCGAGGTGCCGAGCAGGACCGTGGTGTGCACGTCATGACCGCACGCGTGGCAGACACCGGCCACGGTGGAGCGGTAGGACACGTCCTTCTCGTCCTGCAGCGGCAGCGCGTCGATGTCGGCGCGCAGCGCGACGGTCGGGCCGTCGCCGCTGCCCACGTCGCAGATCAGCCCGGTGCCGCGCGGGAGCACCGAGGGGGTCAACCCGGCGGCGGTGAGCCGCTCGGCGATCCGCTGCGTCGTGCGATATTCCGCGAAGGCCAACTCAGGGTGCATGTGCAGGTCGCGGCGGAACGCCACGAGATCCTGCTCGGTCTCCGCCAGGAACGCGTCGAGTTCCCCCCGAAGCTCACGTCCCCGCATATGTCACCGTCCCGTCCATGCCGCGCGCACCAATATGTCTGACCACCGCGGCTCATCCGCTGTGAAAGCTCGTCATCCCGCCGTGGCCTCCCGGTCGAGCGGCACACTCGGCGGATCAAAAAACACACCCATTGGTAAGGGTGCGCGAGATCGTCAGCATGGGCTTTGCGTTCGTCAGTCGCGAGCGCCGCTGCAGCCCGGGAGCACAGCGGTCGGCCGTGAGCCCGATGGCGATGCTTCGACTTTATCGCCCCGGCGCAAGTTCGCGGTGACAGATACTCCAAAAGTTCCTGTGAGCATGTCCGTAACCCCAGGTGGTCACGGTCCGTGAACGTTCAGGTGATCCGGAAATGGTCACAACGGATCAGTAGATCATGACCCGATGCTGCCAGTTCAAACGTGGTCAGCGATTCCGAATCCTGTCACCTTCTGTCATGGTCATCACACTTCAGCGATGGCTGCATTTGAGAAGAATGCGTGTTTCACTCGCAATATGATCACTAATATCCCGTTCGGGGAGAAGTATGCTGGGTTGAGCATCTTCAAGCCGAGCGAGGGGACCCTGGTGGTCGTACCCTCGCTCTCCCTTCCTCAGGATGAGCTCCGCCGGATCACAGGGGCCAGATCCTACGAGGAGCGGCTGCTGTTCCTGCTGCTCGCGCTCCGCGAGCCCGGGGTCAAGGTGGTCTACCTCTCCTCCGCGCCCATCGATCCCGACATCATCGACTACTACTTCGCGTTCCTGCCGGATCCGGATGACGCGGCCAAACGGCTCACGCTGATCAGCCTCGACGACCCTTGGTCCCAGCCGCTGACCAAGGCCCTGCTCGCCCGCCCGGACGCGCTGGAGCAGGTGCGCGCGGCCATCGAGGGCGACGCCTGGCTGGTGCCGTTCGTCCTGAGCGAGCTCGAGGAGGAGCTCGCCTCGTTACTCAACGTCCCCCTCTACGGACCGGCCACCGCCCTGGCCTATTACGGCTCCAAGAGCGGGGCGCGCGAGGTCGGCCACGAGGCGGGCGTGCCGATGGCGCGGGGCTTCGGCGACGTCCGGCACGTGCTGGAGATCGAGGAGGCGATCGAGGCCCTGCCGGGCGAGCGGGTGATCGTCAAGCTGAACGACAGCTACTCCGGCCTCGGCAACGCGATCGTCACCAAGGCCGACCGGTCGCTGACCAGCTTCTCGGCCTCCGGGGAGACCTGGGCCAATTTCACCGCGAAGATCAGGGACCGGGGGGCGGTGGTCGAGGAGTTCATCGAGCACCGGCCGCTGTACTACCCGAGCGCCCTGGCCTGCATCACGCCGGGCGGCACCGCGCAGGTGCTGGCCACGCACGACCAGATCCTCGGCGGGCCCAACGGCCACGTCTACCAGGGCTGCACGTTCCCCGCGGCGCTCGAGTACCGGGCCGAGGTGGGCTCGTCCGCCGAGCGGATCGCCCAGGTGCTGGCCGATCGGGGCGTGGTGGGGATATTCGGCATGGACTTCTTCGCGCTGAAGGCCGACGCCGGGTACGCGGCGCTGCTGTGCGAGATCAATCTGCGGATCGGCGGCACCACGCATCCGTTCGGCGCCGCCGTGCTGACGACCGGGGCCACGTACGATCCGGCCACCGGCCTCCTCATGTCCGGAAATCAGCCGAAGTTCTACACCGCGACCGACAATTGCTCATCGACCTGCCTGCGCGGGCGCAGCCCCGGCGAGGTCGTGCGCATGGCCGATCGGCTCGGGATCGGGTTCGACGCGGAACGGCGTACCGGCAACGTCTTCCATCTGCTCGGCGCCGTGCCCGAGCACGGGAAGCTGGGCTTCACCACGATCGGCGACTCCCGCGAGGAGGCGGACGAGCTGCACGCCCTCACGCGGCGTCTCCTGTGCGGCCCGTGACCCCCTTCTCGCGACTCCCGCGCAACCCCCGCCAGCCGATGATCCCCAGCACGATGGCGAGGATGATGTTCACCGCGATCAGGATTCCGTGCACCACGTAGAAGCTGGTCGGATGCCCGTCGGCCAAGTTAAACCCGAGGTTCACCCACTCGAAGATCATGAATGCGCCGAGGATGATGAGGAATCCGGCGATCTTTCGTGACATGAGCGCCTCTCTAGTATCGAAGGTGGATCAACGGGGGATGTGTCGCCACATGGGCATTCACTCGAAGCTACGCTGAGACCGCCATGTGGACGAAACTCGTGCCGGTCACGGCACTCATCGCCTCGGTCTCGCTCACCGGCGGGACCGCGTATGCCGCCGCTCCGACGACACCGGTCGGGGGTGAGGCGCTGGGCAGCCGCGGCCTGGTGACGCCCGAGGGCGTCAAGGAACCGCCCAAAACCCAGGCTACGTCGTACGTCGTCGCGGACGCGGACACGGGTGAGGTGCTCGCGGCCAAGGACCCTCATGGGCGCTACCTGCCGGCCAGCACGCTCAAGACGCTGACCGCGCTCACGCTCATTCCCAGGCTCGACAAGGACCGCAGGATCCGGCCCAGCGAGAACGCCTGCAACCAGGAGGGCACGGCGGTCGGCCTGTCGGTCAAGGCGACGTACAAGATCGACGACCTGTTCAGGGCGCTGATGATGTCGTCGGGGAACGACGCGGCCATGGCCCTGGCCGAGACGAACGGCGGCGTCGCCAAGACCATGAGCGACATGAACGCCACGGCCAAGCGGCTGCAGGCGTACGACACCGTGGCCAAGACGCCCAGCGGGCTGGACAAGCCGGGGCAGAGCAGCTCGGCGTACGATCTGGCGCTGATCGCCCGCGCAGGCCTCGCCAATACCGCTTTCCGCGGATATATCAGTACGAAGACGTCCAAGTTCCCCGCGCCCAAGGGCTACTACGAGATCAGCAACCACAACAAGCTGCTCTGGCGCTACAAGGGCATGATCGGCATCAAGAACGGCTGGACCTCGAAGGCCCTGGGCAGCTTCGTCGGCGCGGCCACCCGTGACGGGCACACGATCGTCGTGAGCATCATGCGGCATGAGGGGTATTTCTGGGAGGAGGTGGCCAACCTGCTCGACTGGGGCTTCTCGGTCAGGGGCAAGGTCCAGCCGGTCGGCCGGCTCGTCGACCCGCTCCCGGCGGTCCAGGCCGCCCCGCGCTCCTCCGCTCCACCGGCCTCCAAGGTCACGCCCGCGGCCCAGCCGCCGCTGCTGGACACGGCCGCCTCCAAGCAGACCGACTCCACGAAGACGATCGGGTCTGTGGTGATCGGCGGAGGGCTGCTGTTCGGGCTGGTCTGGCTCGGGTTCGGCATCCGCCGCCGGCGCGGCCGCTCAGGCTCCTGACGTGCCCTCGCGCACGGCCCAGCCGTCCGGGTTCCAGGACGGGACCGGGGTCGGAGAAGGCGGCGGGCAGCGGCCGGCGGTGGCCGTCCAGGCGGCGACGTAGAGCACGAGCCTGGCCGAGAAGTTGATCCAGACGAGCAACCCGACGATGACGGCGAACGTCCCGTAGATCGGGTTGCTCAGCGTCTGTCCGAGCAGCAGCGTCGCCGCCTGCTTGAGCACCCCGAACCCGATCGCGCCCAGCAGCGCCCCCCTGGCGATCAGCCGGAACGGCCGGGTAGGCCGGTCCACCCACCCGAGCAGGATCAGGAACAGCAGCCAGTCGGCCCCCACGCTCGCCACCACGCCCGCGAGCCGCAGCCCCCAGGTGGCCAGCTCCGAGTCGCTCCCGAAGACGAACTGCATGGCCCTGTCCGTGGCCGTGGTGGCGAACCCGGCGACCAGGACGGACGCGATCATCGTGATCCCGATCAGGAGGATCGAGGCCAGGTCGCGCAGCTTGCCGACGAGGAAGCCGAGCGGCGGCGCGGTGGTCATCGACATCTCGCGCAGGGCCCCGCGCAGCGCGTCCAGCGCGCCGAGCCCGGCGTAGAGCAGACCGAGCAGACCGATGGCCCCGGCCGTCTGCCTGGCCGTGGCGATGGCGTCGAGGTTGAGCTGGGTGGCGATGCCGGGCAGCCGCTCGACGATCGCCTTCTCCAGCGCGTCCCTGGTGGCCTCGCTGGTCGCCACCGCGAACCCGAGCACCGCGTACGAGAGCGCCACGAGCGGGAAGAACGACAGGAACGCGTAGTAGGTGACGGCGCCCGCCAGCGTGTCGCCGGACTGGTGCTGGTAACGCCGCACCGCCCTGATCGCGTGGTCCAACGCCGGACGCCGTTCCCGCCAGCGTGTCACCTTGCGGCGGCCCCGGGCCTTGACCGCCTCGATCCGCTTCATCACGCTCGCCATGACGCCTCCTGGGGACCCACTACCCCGGCGCCGGGGCGACGATCAGGGGTTCGCCACCATATCCGCCGATTCGATCAGAGTGGAGAGGACCGCCGCCACGTCGTGGTGGAGCAGCCTCCCGTCACGCTTGACCACCCGGCCCCCGACCAGCACGGTGTCCACGGCGCTGGTGTCGGCGTTGAGCACGACGGCGCCGATCGGGTCGTGCGCCGCTGCCATGCCGAACGTGTCCGTACGCAGCAGCACGAGGTCGGCCTGCTTGCCCGGCCGCAGCGAGCCGATGACGTCGGCGAGGCCCAGCACCTGGGCGCCCTCGATGGTGGCCATGCGCAGCGCGTCGCGGGTGGTGAAGCCCATCCCGGCGCCGTCGGGGCGGCCGCGTTCGAGCAGGTGGACCGCCCGCATCAGGCTGAACAGGTCCCCCGGCGCGCAGACCACGGTGTCCGCGCCGAGGCCGGTCGGGATCCCCGCCGCCCTCAGCCGGCCGGTGGCGGGGTAGCCGAGGCCCAGGTTCATCTCGTCCACGGGGGCGAGCGAGGCGGTGCCGCCGGCGGCCGCGATGCGCCGGAGCGCCTCGTCGGTGTAGTGCAGCGCGTGCACGAAGGTCGTGGGGGTGGCCAGGAGGCCGTTCGCCTCCAGGAACGCGAGCCCGCGCTCGGCGCTCTCCGGGCCGTGGCCGCCCAGGTGCGCGGTGACGGGTAGACCGAGCTCGGCCGCCACGCGCCACTCCTCCAGCGAGCGCTCCTCCCCCACGATCTCCGGGCCGAGCGCCGCGACCACCATCGTGACCAGCCCGGACGAGCAGAAGAGCGAGTCGTGGACCCGCCGGGTCTCCTTGGTCAGCTCGTCGGAATCGCCGCCGTAGCAGTAGCCGAACGCAGCCCGGATGCCCGACTCGCCCAGCCCCCGCACGGCCGCTTCGGTGTGCTCCGGGCTGAACTGGACGTGCGACCAGTCGAGCAGTGTGGTGATGCCCGCGTCCAGGCACTCCAGCGCGCCCGCGAGGTTGCCCGCGTACACGTCCTGGGGGCGGTGGCGGGGTGCGAGCTCGGCGAGGACCCGCCGCAGGTAGGTGTCGAACGTGATGTCGGTCGCGACGGCCCTGATGCCCGCCTGCCAGGTGTGGCGGTGGGTGTCGACGAAGCCGGGGAGCACGATCCGCCCGGTCGCGTCGATCACCTCCGCACCCGGGACGTCCGGCAGGCCGGGGCCCACCTCGGCGATGAGGCCGTCCTCGATCCGCACGTCCACCCGACCCAGCACGACGGGCTCGGGCTCGGTGTCCACGACGACGCCGTTCCTGATCAAGATCGTAGATGTCATGGCGAAAAGCTTAGCGAGAAGCTTTTAAGAAAGCAATATTGTGACAGGTATCCTCGATGGCGTGACACACGATGAGGTCGACGCGCTGGTCCCCCGCTGGAAGGACGCGGGCCTGTCGCCGTCGCTCATCGCCGCCCTGGAGCTCAGCAAGCGGACGGCGCGGCTCCATCTGCTGTTCGATCAGGTGGTCAAGGCCGAGCTGGCCGAGCTGGGGCTGACGTATGCCGAGTTCGACGTGCTGGCCGCGCTCAGCCGTGCGCCGGCGTACCGGATGAAGCCGAGCGAGCTGTCGAAGGCGCTGTTCCTGACGTCGGGCGGGATCAGCAACGTGCTGCAGCGGCTGGCGGCGGCGGGATACGTCGAGCGCGAGGCCGACGCGGGCGACGCGCGCAGCCGCTGGGTGCAGCTCACCGATGAGGGGCGGCGCGTGGCGGAGGCCGCGCTGGTGGCCTCCGGGCGGGCGACCGAGGAGGTGGCGGGCGGGATCCCGGACGAGGTCGTGCGCGAGGCGGCCGACGCGCTGCGCGAGGTCCTCTCCCGCCTCGGCCGCCGCCGCTTCCGCTGACCCCTTCTCAGGACGTGCTCGCGCGCCACCCGTGGCGGGCCGCCCAGCCGGCGATCGCGGCGGCGATGGCCTCCGGCTGGTCCTCGGAGGCGTGGTGGCCGGCCGGGCCGCAGTGCTCGACCTCCAAGGCGGCCATGTTCGCGGCGCACCAGGCGGCCGCCTCGGGCCCGATCAGCAGCGTCGGGGAGGGGTCGAAGGTCAGCAGCAGCTTGGGCACGTCAGAGCTGGCCCCGAGCCACTTCCCGTAACCCTCGACCCGCTCGGCCACGTCGGCGGGCTCGCCGTCCAGCGGCAGGGACCGCGCCCACTCCAGCAGCGGCCGCCTGCTCTCCCTGGTGGGGTACGGCGCCCGGTACGGCTCCTTCTCCTCCTCGCTCAGGCTCGTCAGCACGCCGCCCGAGAACGCCGTCTCCACGAGGAAGTTCTGGTCGAGCGCCAGCGCCTCCCCCTGGGCGCTCCGCAGCATCTCGGCGCGGGCACGCGGGGCCTCGCCCAGGTCGCTCCAGCTCATCGTGCGGACGATGCTCTCCATGAACGCCACCCCCCGGACCCGCTCCGGGTGACGGGCGGCCCAGTCGAACGCGAGCGCGCCACCCCAGTCGTGCCCGACGAGCACCACCTCCTCCAGCCCGAGCGCGTCGAACCACGCGTCGAGGTAGCGGGCGTGGTCGCCGAACCGGTAGGGAATGTCCGGCTTCCCCGAGCGCCCCATGCCGATGAGGTCGGGGGCGAGCAGGCGGCCGTCCAGCCCCCGCAGCACCTTCCGCCACGCATGGGACGAGGCCGGGTTCCCGTGCAGGAACACGAAGGGCAGGCCGGAGCCGCCGGAGTCCTCGAAGTACATGGTCGAGTCGAGCACGTCGATCGTCGGCATGACGGTTCTCATTTCGTAAGTGCGACTAACGTTTATGGCACTAACGAACGTACATCGTTAGTGCCACTAACGCAAGGGACTATCATCGGGAGCATGACGGACGACCTCAGGGCCACCCCCGCAGCGCTGCGGCTCCTGCCCAGCCGGACGCTGTCGCTGATCGCGATGTACGCCGACCGGCTGGTCAACGAGGGCCTGGCCGCCGTCGACGCCCGCAAGTGGCACTACGCGGCGCTCGTCGCGCTCCGCGAGGCGGGCCCGGTGAGCCAGGCCGAGCTGAGCAGGCGCACCGGCATCTACCGCAGCGACATGGTCGCCGTCATCAACGAGCTCGCGGAGCGCGGCTTCGTCGAGCGCGCCCCCGACCCCGCCGACCGCCGCCGCAACGTCATCACCCTCACCCCCGAGGGGATCCAGCAGGTACGACGGCTGCACACGCTCATCGCGAGCCTTCAGGACGAGCTGTTCGCCCCTTTGAGCCAACCGGAACGCGAGCAGTTGTCAGGTCTGCTGACCCGCCTCCTGGAGCATCACGCGCGCTCCGGCAGCTCCCCTGAGCAGGGCTGAATCCAGGACAGGCGATCTCCTGGAGCCCTAGCCTGTGGGATGTCGGGACCCACCCAGGAGGCCGCACGTCCATGTCCGAAATAGCCACCGGGCAGATGATCAGGCTCCAGCGCGAACGAAGGGGCATGAGCACCACCGCGCTGGCGACCCAGTCCGGCTGCACCCCCAGGCACATCGAGCTGATCGAGCACGGCAAACGAACCCCCTCGCTCCCCCTGCTGCGGGAGATCGCCAAGGTGCTGGGCGTACGCTCCGCCGTGCTCTTGGGGGAGACCCCGCGTGACTCGCACGAGCCCAGCCGGCCGCAGATCAGCGACATCGAGCGGGCGTTGTTCACGTGGCGCTCGCTGGAGCCCGACATCGAGCCGCCCGACGCCGAACAGCTCTCCGAACGGGTGGCGGCGGCCCGCAGCGCCTGGTTCACCTCGGCGCACCGCTACTCGATCCTGATGGCGTCCCTGCCGTCCCTGATCTCCGACGCCGAGAACCTCGCGCTCGAGGACACGCCGCAGGCCCATCGCGTCGCGTCCGACGCGTACATGCTGGCCAGGGGCGTGCTCAAGCACCTGCGGCGGGTCGATCTCGCGCATCTGGTGGCGGACCGGGCCATGCGGTTCGCGGAGGAGTCGGGAGATCCGCTGATCCGGGCGTGGGCGTACTGGAGCCTGGGGCAGTCGATGTTGTCGGACGACATGCACCAGATCGCGTACGACATCGGCCGGCGCGGCATCGAGATGCTGGAACCCCACGTCGCCGACGGCGACGACCGCCACGTCAAGGCGCTCGGCGCGCTGCACCTGCTGACCGCGATCGGCGCGGCGCGCGGGGGCGACGACGACGAGGCCAGGGAGATCGTCCGCGGGCCCGCGGCGCGGCTCGCGCAGCGCGTCGAGGACGGGGCCGACGTCTACGACCTGGCCTTCTTCGGGCCGACCAACGTCGCCATCCACATGGCCAGCATCGAGAACGACCTGGGGCGGCCGGAGGCGGTGCTGCAGATCGCCGACGACATCGACCTGCGGCACACGCCGTCCATCGAGCGGCGCGCCACCCACCTCAGCCAGATCGCCCGCGCCTGCGAGGACGTGGGCGACGACGCCGCCAGCCTGCTCCACCTCCTGCGGATCGAGCGCGAATGCCCGGAGGAGCTGGATCACAAGCTGCTGCTGAGGGAGATGGTGCGGTCCCTGGCGCGGCGCGCGCGGCCGTCGTGGGCGCCGGAGGTCCGCTACCTGGCCGAGCGCCACGGCATCGCGAACTGAGAGTTCGGGCCGGATGAACGGGGAGTTCTGCGGCCGGAGTTCGTCACGGAGCGGGGTGTGAGTGACACGCTGTGTTCATGACCACAGCGCCGAGTGCCGAGTTCGTCATGGAACGACTGCTTCAGGAGGCAACACGGGAGTTCCCCGGGTGGTCGTTCCAGCGGGATCGTTCCGGCTGGACCGCCACCCACGGGGACACCCGCCTCACCCGCCCCAGCCTGGCGGCCCTGCGCGCCCTCCTCCGGCTCCACCGCGGCACCCACCGGGGCTGACAGAGCCATCGCGGCCCCTTCAACCGCCAGGCTCGCACCCGCCGGGACCTTCGGCGACTCCTGAGCCTCAGTGGCCGGCCTGGTCGAGCACCTTGGCGGCGAAGGCGTCGATGACGGCGGCGACCTCACCGGGAGCCTTGACGTGGGCGGAGTGCCCCTGCCCGCGCATCACCACCCGCTCCACCCGCGGCATCACCCGCTCCAGCGCGTCGAGCCGCTCCCCGAGATGCGCAGGACTGCGATCACCGCCGAGCAGCACGGTGGGCACCTCGATCCCCGAGTAGGCGTCGAGCCGCACGCCGAGCGAGTCCATGCCCACGTTGTCCTCGATCTGCGACGGAACGAGCGCCCGCATCCTCGGCACCACCGTCACGAACACCCCGGCCAGTAACGCCACCCACGCGGGAACCCGCACGGTGCGCCGCAGGAAAACCCTCAACGCCTTCCCCGGCCGACCGGCCGCGATCGCCGCCCGAGCCCGCGCGTGCACCTCACCGTGCGGCCCGCCGAGCGGCGCCCCGATCACGGTGGGCGGCTCGTACAGGACCGCCCCCGCGAACGCCGACGGGTCGGCCACCAGGGCCTCCAGCGCGATCACGGCACCCGAGGAATGCCCGACGAGCACCATCGGCCCGCCGCCCAGCGCCGCCACCACGGCCAGGACGTGCTCGACCTCCTGCGCGACCGTGCAGGAGGCGCCGTCGAGATCGAGCCGGTACCGCCGCCGGTGCAGCCGCACGACCCGATGGCGCGCGGCAAGCCGCGCGGCCACCTCCCGCCAGGACGAGCCGTCGTCGAGGCCGGGATGCAGAACGAGAACGATCGGCCCCTGCCCCTCGTCGACGGCCCGCGCCTCGGTCCCGTCGGCCGTCATCACCTTGATCATCAGCCACCCCCTTAGCGTCGCTAAGGCAAATTTAGCACCGCTAAGGCCGCACGACTACCCGGCGTCGGCCGGTGGCGGCGGATGGCCTCACCTACCGGCCGCGACCGGCTCGGCGTCGGGGCTGGCAGCTGGTGCGGCGGCGCTGCGCAGTGGGACCTGGCGGATGAACAGGGCCAGGATGACGCCGACGGCGGTCACCGCCGCGCCCCAGGTGAACAGGGCGGTGATGCCGTCGGTGACGGCTTGCTGGAACAGGTGCCGGGCTGCTTCGGGCAGGGCACGCAGCGCTTGCGGGGTCATCGAGACGGCGGAGGCGGCCACGCCCTGCCCGGCCGGCCCGGCGGCTGCCAGGGAGTCGGCCAGTTGGCTGGTGTAGACGGCGCCGAGCAGGGAGACACCGAGCGAGCTGCCCATGTTGCGCAGGAAGGTCGACACCCCGGTGCCTGCGCCCATGTCGCGCAGGTCGAGGCTGTTCTGGGCGATGAGGGTGCTGGTCTGCATCAGCGCGCCCATGCCGGCGCCCAGGACCACCATGTAGAGGGCCGTCATCGTGGTGGTGGTGTCGAGGTCCACGGTGGCGAACAGTGCCAGGCCGACGGTGACGAGGATGGAGCCGATGATGGGCAGCGATTTGTAGTGCCCGGTCTTGCTGATCAGTGAGCCACCGGCCAGGCTGACGATCATCGCGGCGATCATCATGGGCATGAGCAGCAGGCCGCTGTTGGTGGCCGAGGAGCCCTGGACGAACTGCTGGAACTGCGGCAGGAAGCCCGTGGCGCCGAACATGGCGAAACCCGAGATGAAGGCGACGGCGCCGGCGAGGGAGAAGTTGCGGCTCCTGAAGACTCGCAGCGGCATGATCGGCTCGGCTGCCCGCCGCTGGACGATCACGAAGGCGACGAACCCGGCCAGCGCCAGCGCCGCCAGGCCAAGGATCTGCGGCGAGCCCCAGTCATACTGGGTGCCGCCCCAGCTGGTGATGAGCACCAGTGCGGTGATCCACACTGTCAGCAGCGCGGTGCCCCACCAGTCGATCACGGCCTTGCCGGTGCCCTTGGGCAGCTTGGCCAGGGTGATCCAGCACAGGACCAGGGTGACGGCGCCGAGCGGCAGGTTGACGTAGAAGGCCCAGCGCCAGCTCAGGTTGTCGGTGATGAAGCCGCCGATGAGCGGGCCACCGATCATCGCCACCGGCATGGCGGCCATCATCACGCCCTGGTACTTGCTGCGGTCCCGCGGCGGGATCATCTCACCGATGATCGACAGCACGCCGACCATCAGGCCGCCCGCTCCCAGGCCCTGCAGCGCGCGGAAGCCGATCAGCTGCGCCATGTCCTGTGACATCCCGCACAACACCGAGCCGAGCAGGAAGAGCGCCACGGCGGCGACGAAGACGATGCGCCGGCCGTACAGGTCGCCGAGCTTGCCCCAGATCGGCGTGGCCACGGTGGAGGCCAGGACGTAGCCGGTGGTCACCCACGCCAGGTGGTTCAGGCCGCCCAGATCACCGACGATGGTCGGCAGCGCCGGGGCGACGATCATGTTGTCCAGCATCGCCAGCATCATGGCGATGACCAGGCCACTCATGGTCACGAGGATCTGGCGATGGCTGAACCCCAGTCCGGCCTGCTGCCCCGCCACCGGGGGACTCGTCGCGCTGTCTCCTGCCATCATTGCGCTCCCATCGATGCAATAGAACTTACCGGTCGGTCGGCAAGCTTACTTGCTAACCGGCCGGTAAGCAATCGCACGGCTGCCCCCCTCGCCGGCATCTGACGCGGCGCTGAGGTCATTGCCCGCCGAGGTCGCCCATCCGGGCCCGCATGTCGGCCGTGGTGTTCTCGTGCGGGAACGGCTCGTCGGGAACCGGGAGGTCGAGTGCGGCGCACAAGGGCTGCCAGCCGTCGGCCGGCTGCCATTCCAGCAGCCGGTGCGCCGGCACGGTGGCGCGGACCTCGGCGAGGTGCCGCTCGTAGGCCGCGATGACCTTGTCGCGGTCGTTGGGGTCGCCGAACGCGCCGCCGAACAGGGCCCGGATCATCTCCTCCATGGCGCGGGCCTGCTCGGGGGTGCCACTGGCGCGCATCGGCGGCCGCGCGCCGGCGAAGTCGCCGCGCGTCAGGCGGCGCGCCCCTTCCAGCACCGTCCGGTCCATGCTCTGGTACCAGCGCTCGGCACTTTCCCGCCGGGACAGCAGCACCAGCGCGTCCGGGAACTCGGCGGACAGTTCCCGCCAGAACCACGACATCGGCCAGTCCACCCCGGCGGCGTATCCTGCGAGGAATCGCTGCCAGTCAGGCATGACACCCGCACAGGCGTCGCGCCAGACCGCGGCGTCGTCCGGCCGCCCGAACAGGTCCTGCATGTGGTAGCAGGGCGCCCCGAGCAGCCGTTCCAACGCCGCCTTCAGCGACGTCGTCCCCGTACGCGGAAATCCCGCTCCCACAACTCGCAAACTCATGCCAGCCCTTCCTTCCTCGATCCCGGCGGGGCCGGGTCATCAAACACCCAAGCCCTGCCCGGAGGTGCTTGCCTACCGGCCGGTTAGCAAGCTACTTGCTGACCGGCCGGTAAGCAAGTGGGTGTAGACTCTCTGGAGAGCTGAGCCTGGGAGCAAGAAGAGCGATGTCAAAGACGGAACAGGCGACGGCCCCGCGGCGCAGGGGCAGCCAGACGCGGGGCGAGATCCAGCAGGCCGCGCTGTCACTGTTCACCGAGCGCGGCTACGACGCCACCTCGATGCGCGAGATCGCCGAACAGATCGGCATCACCAAGGCGGCGCTCTACTACCATTTCGACAGCAAAGAGGCGATCATCCTCAGCCTCTTCCAGGACAACATGCGCGCCCTCGACGACCTCCTGGACTGGGCCGCAGGTCAGGCGCTCACCCCGGAACTGTCCTCCGAATTCCTGGGCCGCTGGATCGCTCTGAGCGGCGGACGGGGACTGCGGGTCATGCGGTTCGCCGCCGCCAACCATGCCACCCTGCGCAAGGTGATGCCACTGCGGGACGGCGGCCCGCTGGAACGGATAGGCAGGGCCACACAGCTCCTCCTCGGCCCCGACGCGCCACTGACCGACCGGCTGCGTGTCCGGATGGCCCTGCTCAGTGTGCACAACGCCGTGCTGGCCGCCCAGGGCACCGAAGCCACGGACGACGACATCCTCGCCATCGCCACGCAAGCGGCGACGCTGCTGGTCGGCGATCTGTTCCCGGCGCCGCGGCTCCCCGTCCCCGAGTGAGCACGCAGAACGTGGCGACCAGTTGTTCGACCTCTGGCGCCACTCCGACGACCCGCACGCCGGCCTGCCTCGCCTAACTGGACGCCGTCAAGGGTGGCGGCGAGGTGCCCGACCTTTGATGAGAATCGAAGCCTCCGGAATTCATGGAAAACCGGTACATGGGACCAAAGACCCAGTGCCGTCGTCCTCGCGAAGGAGTCGCCGGTCCATACTTGCGCCCGATTCACAGTTGTCCGGAGGCCGTTGAAGATCAGAGCATGCGAAGACTCACCGCATTGTTGGTAGGACTCATTTCGCCGCTCGCCTTACTCACGCCGGTCTCGGCCGCCACCACGCAGGCCGCGCAGCCACGGGACACGATCTCGTGGACGCCGTGTCCGGAGGAGCCGGCCGTCGAATGCGGAACGCTCACCGTGCCCATCGACTGGAACCAGCCGTCGAGCGGCACGTTCGAGGTGGGTGTGGCCCGCCGCAGGGCCACCGATCCCGCCGCCAGGATCGGCGCGCTCGTGCTGGGAGCGGGCGGCCCGGGAGGATCCGGCGTACGGCTGGTCTTCGGCAGCCCGCACACGTTCAGTCCCGAGATCCTGCGCCGCTTCGACATCGTCGGCCTCGACCCGCGGGGCACCAACCGCAGCCACCCCGTGGTCTGCTCCACGGACGTGATGATGCAGGCCCCGGATCCGCTCCTGAAGAGCCAGGCCGACTTCGACAGGATGCTGGCCTACAACGACCGCCTGCGTGCCGACTGCCGGGCCCGTACCGGCCTGCTCTTCGACCACGTCGACTCGCTCAGCACCGCGGCCGACCTCGACGCCTTCCGCGCCGCGCTCGGCGAGGAGAAGCTGACCTTCTGGGGCGGCTCCTACGGCACCCTCCTCGGCCAGTTGTACGCCGAGCGTTACCCGTCGCGGGTCCGCGCCTTCGTGCTCGACAGCACGATGGACCACAGCCTGGACACGCGGGGTTTCATGGACACGGAGACCTGGGGCGCGCAGGACGCCTTCAACGAGTTCGTGGCCTGGTGCGACCGCGACAGCCGCTGCGTCCAGCACGGCAAGGACGTCAGGTCGATCTGGAAGGGGTTGCTGGAGCGCGCCGACCGCGGCGAACTGCCCGTCCCGGGAGAGCCGGACACCAAGGTGACCGCGTTCATGCTGATCCGCGAGGCCCTGGGCGCCTTCTACGATCCGGCCAACTGGCAGCCGCTCTCCCAGCTGCTCGCCGATCTGGAGGCCGGTGAGACCCCGCGCCCGGGCGCGCTCCCCTTGGCGATCGACCGGACGCAGGAGGTCAGCCCCAACCCGTTCCAGGTCTTCTGCCTGGACTTCCGGCTGCCCGTACGCGACTACCGGGAGTTCAGCAAGCACCTGCGCCGCCTGGCGAAGATCGCGCCCGACATGCGTTACAGCCCGCTGGCGGTCGGGCCGGTCATCTCGTGCCTCGGCCAGCCGGACCCGATTCCCAACCCGCAGCACCGTCTGAAGGTGCGGACGAACACGCCGCTGCTGGTCCTCAACTCCCTGCACGACCCGGCCACCGTCTATCCGTGGGCGCTCAGCACGACCCAGCAGCTGGGCCGGTCGGGCCGGCTGCTCACGTACGAGGGCTGGGGCCACATCGCCTACGGGCGTGGAGCCTGCACCACGGGGGCCGTCGACACCTACTTGATCTCGCGGACCCTCCCGGCGCCGGGGACCCGTTGCCCGGCTGTCCCGCCCGCCGAGGTCCAGACGCTCAGGGAGCCCGTCACTCCGCAACCCGGCACGCCGGGCTGGATGGGCCTCTTCAAATGATCTTCGGGTGATCTCGTGATGAGGGGTGGCTCGTGCGCGTACGAGCCACCCCGCTGTCGGCTGTCACGCAGAGGGGGAACCGCCGGGCGCGGCTGAGCGCTATTGGTCGGCGATCTGGTGGTACGAAAGCTCGTGCCCCCATGGTCGACGAACCGCGCTTGAGCGACAGGGCAGCCTTGGGCGATGGCGCGGCCGAAGGCCGCCCGAGGAAGGGCAGCCCGAGCGACAGCGAGGACCGCTCGGGGCGGGCTCCAGGAGGCCCACCCGGTGACCGGGCAACGGGTGGGTGGCGCCGCGCGACCTACAGCGTGGGCAGGAAGCCGACCTTGTCGCGGACCTCGGCCATGGTCTGCTTGGCCACCGCCGCGGCGCGCTCGGCGCCGATGGCGAGCAGGCGGTCGAGCTCGGCCTCGTCCGACAGCAGCTTCTCCGTACGCTCCCTGATGGGCGTGAACGTGTCCGCCACCGCCTCCGCCACGTCCTTCTTGAACGTGCCGTACCCCTGCCCCTCGTAGCGGGCCACAAGGTCGGGGATGGGGGTGCCGGTCAGGGCCGACTGGATGCGGAGCAGGTTGGAGATGCCCGGCTTGTTCTCCTCGTCGAACAGCACCTCCGAGCCCGTGTCCGTGACCGCCCGCATGACCTTCTTGCGCAGCGGGCCGGGCTGCTCCAGGACGTCGAGGATGCCGGCGGGGCTCGAGGAGGACTTCGACATCTTCGCCGTGGGGTCCTGGAGGTCGGTGATCTTCTCGACCTCCTTGAGGATGTACGGCTCGGGCAGCGTGAACGTGTCGCCGAAGCGGTGGTTGAAGCGCTGGCCCAGGTCGCGGGTGAGCTCCAGGTGCTGCTTCTGGTCGGCGCCCACCGGGACCCGGTTGGCCTGGTAGAGCAGGATGTCGGCGGCCTGCAGGATCGGGTAGGTGAAGAGGCCGACGCTGGCCGCGCTCTCCCCGAACTTGGCCGACTTGTCCTTGAACTGGGTCATCCGGCCCGCCTCGCCCATGCCGGTGAGGCAGATCAGGATCCAGGCGAGCTCGGTGTGCTCACGTACGTGCGACTGCACGAAGACCGTGGACTGCTCCGGGTCGAGGCCCGCGGCGAAGAGCTGGGCGGCGGCGACGCGAGTGCGGCGGCGCAGCGCGGCGGGCTCGGTCGGCACGGTGATCGCGTGGAGATCGACCACGCAGTAGAAGGCGTCGTGGGTCTCCTGCAGAGCGACCCACTGACGGACGGCACCCAGGTAGTTGCCCAGGTGGAAGGAGTCCGCTGTGGGCTGGATGCCGGAGAGTACACGAGGTCTGGCCATAGCACGCAATTGTGTCAGGAATCTTGCTCGGGCGGCGACTCGACCGCCGGGCCGCGTTTCACTCTCACCCTGGCGATACGGCGCCCGTCCAGCTCTGTGACAGTCATCTCAAAACCCGATATTTCCACCTTTTCCCCCACGACCGGCACATGCCCCAGCATCGCCATGACAAATCCGGCAAGCGTCTCATATGGGCCGTCCGGCAATCGGATGCCGGTCTCGGTGGCGAAGTCGTTGAGGTTCGTGAGGCCGTCGATCTCGATCTCACCGGCGGGCAGGACCACGACGTCCTGCTCCTCGTCGTACTCGTCCCTGATGTCCCCGATCAGCTCCTCGACCAGGTCCTCCAGGGTCACGATGCCCGCCGTGCCGCCGTACTCGTCCACCACGATCGCCAGGTGCTGGCCCTCGTCGCGCATCTCGTTCAACGTGCTGAGCAGCCGCTTCGAGGCGGGCACGAACTTGGCCGCGCGGATCGGCACCACCGCGCTGATCGGCTCGGTCCGCCCGTTGAGCTCGGGGTCCAGCAGGTCCCGTACGTGTACGAACCCGATGACCTCGTCGTACGTCTCCCGATAGACGGGGAAGCGCGAGTGCGGCAGCCCCGCCGCGAGGCGGGCCGCCTCGTCCAGCGGCGTCTCGGCGTCCATGAACTCGACCTCGGTACGCGGCAGCATCACCTCCCTGAGCTGCCGTTTCCCGGCCGCGAACACCTCGCCGATCAGCTTGCGCTCGTCGGCGGTGAGGTCGGTGTGCCCGACCACCATGTCACGCAGTTCCTCGGTGGTGACCTCTTCGCGGTCGGCCTCCGGATTGCCCCCGAGCAGCCGGACCACGAGGTCGGTGGACTTCGACAACATCCAGATGATCGGCCGCGACAGGGACGCGATCCGGTCGAGGAACGGCGCCACGTACAGCGACAGCCCCTCGGCCCGCTGCAGCGCCAGTCGCTTGGGGGCCAGCTCGCCGAGCACGAGCGACACGTACGAGATCGCCAGCGTCACCAGCACGAGGCCGAGCACGGGGGCGACGGCCTTGGGCACCTGCCACTGCTCCAGCACGGGCACGAGCTGCGCGGCCAGCCGGTCGGCGCCGAACGCGGCCGACAACATGGTGGCGACGGTGACGCCGATCTGGACGGCGGACAGGAAGCGGTTGGGGTCATGGGCGAGTTTGGCCACCCGCTCGCCGCGGCGGCCCCGCTGGGAGAGCTTGCGGACCTGGCTTTCCCGGAGGGAGACCATGGCTATTTCGGCGGCGGCGAAGAACCCCCCGATCAGGATGAACACCAGAACCAGGGCGATGTTGGCCGCGAGGGTGTCAAACATGGTGGTTGGCAGCGTACTCGGCGGCCTTCGCGCGTATGCTGGGCGGCGAGCCGTACAAAATCCAACATATTTGAACAGGAGTACACATGAGGCTATTGGTCACCGGGGGTGCCGGATACGTCGGCAGTGTCGTGGCGGCGCAGCTCATCGAGGCAGGGCACGAGGTGACCGTACTCGACGACCTGTCAACCGGGCATCAGGACGCGGTGCCGGAAGGTGCCCGATTTGTCCAAAAAAGCATCACCGAGGCACATGACGTGCTCGACGGCATGGACGCGGTGCTGCACTTCGCGGCCAAGTCGCTGGTGGGCGAGTCGGTGGAGAAGCCGGGCCTCTACTGGGCGCACAACCTCGGCGGCACGCTGGCCCTGCTCGACGCCATGCGGGACAAGGGGGTGGGCAGGATCGTGTTCTCCTCGACCGCGGCCACGTACGGGGAGCCCGAGCGCTCCCCCATCGAGGAGGACGACCCCACGCGCCCGACCAACCCCTACGGCGCCTCCAAGCTGGCCGTCGACACCGCGCTGAGCGCGTTCGCGGCGATTCGCGGGCTGGGCGCGGTGAGCCTGCGCTACTTCAACGTGGCCGGCGCCTACGGCCGCTTCCGCGAGCGGCACACGATCGAGACCCATCTCATCCCGAACGTCCTGAAGGTCGCGACCGGCGAGCGCGAGTCGGTGAGCGTCTTCGGCACCGACTACCCGACGCCCGACGGCACCTGCGTGCGCGACTACGTCCACGTGTCCGACCTGTCGCGGGCGCACCTGCTGGCGCTGGACGCCATCACGCCGGGCCAGCACAAGATCTACAACCTGGGCAGCGGCACCGGCTTCAGCGTCCAGGAGGTGATCTCGGTCTGCCGCGAGGTCACCGGGCACGAGATCCCGGCCGTGGTCGCGGACCGGCGTCCAGGCGATCCCGCCGTGCTGGTCGCCTCGTCCGCCAGGATCCAGCGCGAGCTCGGCTGGAAGGCCGAACGACCCGCGCTACGTGACATCGTTTCTGACGCGTGGGACGCGCTTTCCGCAAATGCGTGATGCCGCACCGGAAAATGTGCTGTGATACCGAAATGTGAGGAACTTTTCACCAAGGGTCACGAAGCTGCTCTTCGGTGTCCTCATCGTGACGGGTAGTCTTCTGGCCGCCGCGGGCGTGATCTTCGCCACCCCGCCGGCCGTTCCCGCCGTGCAGCCCGTGTCCTGTCCGCCCTGAAGCCCCCCGCCTCGCGCGGGGGGCCGGGCCGGTCGTCAGATGAGGCCGAGCTCCTTGACCGCGTCGCGCTCCTCCGCCAGCTCGCGCACGCTGGCGTCGATCCGGTCGCGGGAGAACGCGTCGATCTCGAGCCCCTGGATGATCTCGAACGTGCCGTTCGCCGCACGCACCGGGAACGACGAGATGAGCCCCTCGGGCACGCCGTAGGAGCCGTCGGAGACGACGGCCGCGGAGGTCCACTCGGTGCCGTTGACCCAGTCGTAGACGTGGTCGATCGCCGCGTTGGCGGCCGAGGCGGCCGAGGAGGCGCCACGGGCCTCGATGATGGCGGCGCCGCGCTTGGCCACCGTCGGGATGAACGTCTCGCGCAGCCACTCGCCGTCGACCTGCTCGGCCGCGATCTTGCCGCCCACCTCGGCGTGGAACAGGTCGGGGTACTGCGTCGCGGAGTGGTTGCCCCAGATCGTCATCTTCTTGATCTCGGTGACCGGCACCTGGAGCTTGGCGGCCAGCTGGGACAGCGCGCGGTTGTGGTCGAGCCGGGTCATCGCGGTGAAGCGGTCGGCGGGCACGTCGGGCGCGTTCTGCTGGGCGATGAGCGCGTTGGTGTTGGCCGGGTTGCCCACGACCAGGACCTTGATGTCGTCGGCGGCGTGGTCGTTGATCGCCTTGCCCTGGGGGCCGAAGATGCCGCCGTTGGCGCCGAGCAGGTCGCCGCGCTCCATGCCGGCCTTGCGCGGCATGGCGCCGACCAGCAGCGCGACGTTGGCCCCGGCGAAGGCGACGTTGGGGTCATCGGTGATCTCGATGCCGGACAGCAGCGGGAACGCGCAGTCGTCGAGCTCCATGGCGGTGCCCTCGGCGGCCTTCACCGCCGCCGGGATCTCCAGCAGGCTGAGCTTGACCGGGACGTCGGCGCCGAGCAGCTGCCCCGACGCGATGCGGAACAGCAGTGCGTAACCGATCTGACCGGCGGCTCCGGTGACGGTTACCTTGACGGGCCCGTTGGCTGACGACGCCATGGCCTTCCCCTCACTCGCAGGATATTCGTTGACTTTGGGATGCTACCTGCTCGTCATCCGCAGGTTTCCATCGCGGGCACCTTCAGCTCCGGATCGAATTCGACCTTGGCGAAGTACTTGCTCAGAAGCTGCTTCATGAAGCCCGTGCGATAGAGGTCGGCGATGACCGCCTTCACCGCCTTGCAGGTCTTCACGTCGCCGTTCTTGATGCCGACGGCGTACCGCTCGTTGTTGAGCTTGGCGCCGACGATCTTGTAGCGCATGTTCTCGCGGGCGGCGAACCCGGCCAGGATCAGGTCGTCGCCGGGGACCGCGTCCACCTTGCCGTCGCGGAGCAGCTGCATGCAGACGGCGTAGTCGTCGGCCGAGACCGGCTCGACCTTCACCTTCTGCTGCACCTCGCCGACGGACGGGCTGTCGGGCGCGCAGAGCTTCTTGCCCTCCAGGTCGTCCACGGAGTCGATGCCGCTGCCCGCGCGTACGAGGACGTCGTGGTGCGCCACGTAGTACGGCCCCGCGAACTGCGTCTCGGACCGGTCGACGGAGTAGGTGGCCACGACCAGGTCGACGCTGCCTTCGGCCAGCGCGTCGGCCCGGTCGCCCCTGCTGACCTTGACGAGCGCGGTGTCCTTGGCTCCTAATTCGGCGGCGATGCGCTTGGCGACCTCGACGTCGAAGCCCTGGAAGTCGTCGCCGTCCTGCAGCGCGACGCCTGGCAGGTCGCCCTTGACGCCGATCACGATCTTCCCGGTCTGCGCCACTTTGTCGATCACGGTGGCGAACGCGGTCGTGGGAGGTTTCTGCTCGACCGTCTCCGTGGGCTCGGGCCCCTCGCGGAACGCGAGCGACCAGCCGCCGTTCATCGCGAGCGCGATGGCGGCGGCGGCGAGCAGGACGACGGCGGTGCCCACCGCGATCCACACCCGCGCGCGGCGCGACCGCCCTGGCAGGGAGGGCTCGGTCACCGGGTACGGCACCCTGTCCCCCTCCGGCGGCACCGTCGCGGGAGGCGCACCCGTGGCGGGAGACGCAGCCGTAGTGGGCTGTGCCGTCGCGGACGGTGCCGTCGCGGGTTGCGGCCGGGGCAGGTCCGTGATCGACCCCGCCGACACCCTGTTGAACGGCGTCGTGTCGTCGCTGGCCACCTGCACGCCCCGGGTGAGCACCGCCGTGGACGCCCCCACCGTGGACGGCTGCCCGAGCAGCCGCAGCAGGATCTGGTCGGCGGACGGCCGGTCGGCCGGGGACTTGGACAGCGCGGAGCTCACCACGCCGCGCAGCGGCTCCGGCATCATGCCGACGTCGACCTCGTGGTTGAGGATCCGGTTGAGCACCACGGCGATGGACTTGCCCTCGAACGCGGGCGTCCCCGTGGCCGCGAACGCGATGGTGGCGCCCCAGGAGAACACGTCCGTATAGGGCCCGACGTCGTCACCCGCGATCTGCTCGGGCGCCATGTAGGCGGGGGTGCCGATGGCCCGGCTGGTGATCGTGCCGGTGGAGTCGATGATCCGGGCGATGCCGAAGTCCACCACGCGCGGCCCGTCGGCGGCGATCAGCACGTTGTCGGGCTTGAAGTCCCGGTGGACGATCGAGGCGTGGTGGATCGCGGTGAGCGCGGTCGCCGTGCCGATGGCCAGCCGGTCGAGCACCGTGCCGGTGAGCGGCCCGTCGGTCTCGATGATGTCCCTGAGCGCCCGGCCGTCGATGTACTCGCTGGCGATGTACGGCGTGTTGCCGTCGAGATCGGCCTCCATCACCCTGGCCGTGCAGAACGACGCCACCCGCTTGGCCGCCTTCAGCTCCCTGGCGAAACGCGACCTGGCGATCGTGTCACCGGTGAACTTGACGTGCAGCAGCTTGATGGCCGCCTGCTCCCCGTTGTCGTTGACGCCCAGGTAAACGATGCCCTGACCGCCTTCCCCGATCCGTCCGGACAGCCGGAAGGACCCCAGCTGTGTGGGATCGCCGGCGACCAGCGGCGAGATTTGCGGCATTCGTCATCCCCACGTGTGCTAACCCCAACGACGCAAACTTTACGACGTTCAGCAACTCCTCAGGGATCCGTTAAGCGTTCGTGACGTCACGGTTTTACCGGCGTGGAGTTGCGCGCGCGGGCCGTCGAGGGGAGGCTCTGGATCATGGAGCGCCCCTACGACATCGTACTTTTCGGAGCGAGCGGCTTCACCGGCGCACTCACGGCCGCCTACCTCGCGCAGGCCGCCGGGCCCGGCACGCGGTGGGCGCTGGCCGGGCGCGACCGCGCCAAGCTGGAGCGGCTGGGGCTCGACGTACCGATCCTGCTCGCCGACGCCACGGACCCCGCCTCGGTGGCCGCGCTCGCCCGTCAGACGCGCGTCCTGGCAACGACGGTCGGCCCTTATGTGGCGTACGGGGAGCCGCTGGTGGCCGCGTGTGCGGAGGCCGGCACCCATTATCTGGACCTGACGGGCGAGCCCGAGTTCGTGGACCTGGTCTACGTGCGCTACCACGACCGGGCGGCCAGGAGCGGCGCCAAGCTCGTGCACGCCTGCGGCTTCGACTCCATCCCGTACGACCTGGGCGTGCTCCACACCGTCACCCACCTCCCCGAAGGTGTCCCGCTCAGGGTGAGCGGCTTCCTGCGGGCGAGGATGGCCCCGTCCGGCGGCACCCTGGCCACGATGATGTCCATCCTCGGCCGCGCCCGCCAGACGGTCCAGCAGGGCACGCAGCGCCGCTCCGCCGAGCCCCGGCCCACCGGCCGCAGGGTGAGCTCGCTGCCCGGCGGCGTCCGCTACGTGGGCGGGTGGGCGCTCCCGATGCCGAGCCTCGACCCGTTCGTGGTCGGCTACTCGGCCCGCCTCCTCGACCGCTACGGCCCCGACTTCACCTACCGCCAGCACTACGCCGTCCGCACCCTCCCCGAGGCCCTGGCCACCGTGACGGCCGCCGGCGCCTTCGCCGCACTCGCCCAGATCCCGCCCGTACGCGGCTGGATCCAGGACCGGCTGAAGCCCGGCGAAGGCCCGTCGGCCGAGCGCCGCGCCCGGAACTGGTTCAAGGTCACGTTCCTGGGCGAGGGCGGGGGCGAGCGCGTGGTCACGGAGGTCGCTGGTGGGGACCCGGGCTACGGCGCGACGGCCAGGATGTTCGCGGAGTCGGCCCTCTGCCTCGCCTTCGACGACCTCCCGGACCGCGCCGGCCAGCTCACGACGGCCTCGGCCATGGGCCGGCCGCTCATCGACCGGCTGCGCGCGGCGGACATCTCCTTCGTCAGGAAGCGTTGAGACGGCAGGCGGACTCGGTCGAGAGGGTGTGCCAGGGTTCCTCGTCCAGGGCCTCGGCAGTGGTGCGGCCCCACCACTGCTCCGTCTCCACCACGAGGGGGACGTCTTCCGACAGGGCGGTCCGGCAGTCGGTGACACCGAGGACGAGCGTCAGCGTCATCCGCGTGCGGGGCGGGATCGAGCGGGGAAAGGCGCCGCTACCGTCGAGGGTCACCGATCGGAGCGCGAGACCGGCCGAGCGCACGCCCACCGCCGTGACCGTCGTGGGCAGCCAGCCTTCGTTGACGACCTCCAGGCCGATCAGCACCTCGACGTGCCGCCGACCCGCCTCATCCTGGGACGTCGAGCCGGAGCCACCGCTCGCGTCGTGCGACAGGCGGGGGACGATCGCTCCGCTCGTCCACGCGACCCCGGCGGCGAGCACCGCGATCCCGGCCAGGAGCCAGCGTCCGTAGGCGAAGCGGCGCACCATGCCCGTCCTTGGATCCAGGCGCACCCAGACTTCATCGGAAATCACTCGAGCCCCCTTTTTTGGCGATTCCGCATTCTGCTACTTTTCCGGTCATGGCGAAAGACGACTCTTGTTGCTGACCGGTTTTCTGGTCTTCCTGTTATTGGTGATACCGATGGTCGCCGGGGCCGCCAACTCACCCCTGCACCGCGTGGAGGCGGACCGATTCGGACACCGCCAGATGGTGGACATCACCGCGTTCAACGGCCCTCACATACTGCGATATCTCCAGGTGACGCGGCGATACCGGTGGATGGGCACCAGCGCGGGACTGGCCACGGGTGTTTTCAGCGCATCATCCGGATCAATCTTTCTGGCTCCTTACTTTGTGCTGATCGGCTGGCTCCTCGGAGTCATGGCCGGTGAAATCGCATTCGGCCGTCCGCGGGGCCCAATTCGGCGCGCGCCAGGAATACGACTCGTCCCGCCGCAGCTCACCGCGACCTGGCTGATCTGCGCCGCCTTCTCCTGCGGGGTCGCCTTCAGCACGGTCGAACGGTCCCTCTCCGCGGAGACCACCGTCGGCCGGCGACTCGGCGCCGCGGCCGCGCTCGCCGTGGTGGCCGGCGTCCAGTTCATGGTCAGCGGCCTGCACCGGCGGGCGCCGCTCCCGGGGCCGGCGGACCTCGTGGGCGGGGAAATGGCCACGCGGTCCCATTCCGCCCGCTGGCTGCTCGGGGTGGGCGCGTCCGTGGCCCTCTGGACGTCGGTGATCGCCCTGCCCGTACAGCAGTTCAACGACATAGGCGTGCTGGCCCTCGTCGGCCTGCCGATCCTGGCGTTGGCCCTGGCCTCGAACGCCTGGCGGGCCGGCGCCTCGGGCAAGAGGACGACCTGGCTCTGGGTCACCGCGGGTGTGGCACTGGCCGGCGTGGGACTGGCCATGGGCCGGTCCGTGTGGCAGCAGACGCCGGACGCCGCCGCTCCCGAGAGCCTCGCCGGACCCGTCCAGTACGCGCTGATGGATCCGGGGTCCGGCACGTGGACGCTGCGGAGCGAAGGGCAGCAGAAGCAGGAGGTGAGCCAGGCGAGCACACGGCTGCCCGGCGAGCCCTTCGTGCTCAGCGGCGACGGACTGCACCTCGTCTACGTGGACGAAGCCACTCGCCGCCTCGTGCAGCAGGACATGTCGGGGCCGGGCGCGCGGCGTGACCTGACCGGGCCGCTGACCGGCAGGCCCCTCCCCGAGGTGGTGCTGTCCCAGGACGGCCGGTACGTGAGCGTCGGCCCGGAAGTGATCGACAACCGCACCGGAGCCCGCACCCGCCTGCCGGGCGTCGGCCGCGTGCTCGGCTTCGGCCCCGACGGCGTCATGGCGACCACCGGCCGCCGGGCGCCGGCGGGCTCCCCCGACACCGAACTCCTCACGATCGGGTACGACGGCACGGTGCGGACCCGGGCACCCTTCGATCCGACGCTCGAGGTGATCGCCTCCCCCGACGCCCGCGCGCTGGTCGTCCTCACCGAAGAGGAGGTGCTGACCATGGATCCCCGCACGGCCGAGATCCGCAGGCACGCCAAGCTGAGCGTGCCCGAGCAAGACAGCACGCCGAAGGCACTCGCCTGGGCGCGGGACGGGCGGCTCCTCATCAAGATCGATGCGGATGCCGAGAAGGAGTTCCAGCTGGTCGATCCGGGCACCGGCGAGGCGAGCCCGATGCGGGACCTGCCGGCGAACCTCGACGGCGCGGTGTTCGGGAGGATCCAGTGAGCCGGTGGTGGTACGCCTTCGCCGCGGCGGCGCTGGCCGTGGCCACCGCGTGGGTGATCGGCCCGACCGGCGAGCAACCGCCGGTCCAGTTCGCCCGCCCCGAACCGACCCGCGCGGTCACCGCCCCGGAAGAACTCAGCAGGTACGCCTCCCCCATCCGATATGCGTACAGCCCCACCTGCGAGGACGGCTCGGCCCCGTGCAGCCACTGGGTCCTTGTCGCGTGGGGCGGCGAGCGAGGCCGGCTGCCCGGCACCGACGCCGCGGACTCGCTCTCTCTCAGCCCGGACGGCACACATGCGGCCTACCTGCGGACGAGCGACGGCACGTACGTCGTGGCCGACCTGCGCACCGGAGCGGTCAAGGCGCTCCCCGTACGGCAGAAGGGCGGCACGGTCGGCGAGATGTTCGGCGCCCAGATCCCGCTGTTCTCCCTCGACGGCCGCCACCTGCTCATCCAGCGCGACCACCTGGACAAGGACGACGAGACCGTGCTGGAGAACCCGATGATCGTGGACCTCGGCACCGGCGCCGTCCGTCACCTGCCCGCCGTCGGGCAGGTCGTCGGCTGGACGTCCGCAGGGCTCATGGCCATGACGACCCGTCGCACGAACAGCCTGCCCGGGCACACCACGTCGGCCTCGTTCACCGTTTGGTCGCCCAAGGGCAAGGTGGTCGGACGCTTCACGTTGCCCGGCAACCTGGCGGCGGGCGCCATGCCGTCGCCGTCCGGGCGCACGACGGCCACACTCGCCCGCGAGATCACGCCGGACGGCGTCGTCGCGCACGGCATCGTGCTCACCGACACGTCAACCGGCAGGCCGGCGCGGACCGTCGCGCCGCGGCTGCCGGCGGGCTGGCAGGCCACGAGCGTCCTGCGCTGGGACGGCGAGGACGCCGTCGTCGTGCAGGCCTCCGGACCTCGTGCCGAGATGGCGTACCACGTCGTGGACCTCGCCACCGGGGCGGCGCGGCGACTCGACGTACGCATGAGTGACGTGGCCGACCAGTTCCTGCAGCCCGCCGAACTGGGAGTGGCCCTCGGGAAGGTCCGTCAGTAGGGCAGGCCCCACTTGGTGAAGGTCTTGCGCAGGTACGGGTTCTTGAACTTCGGGTACGCCACGGTCCGCACGTCCCCGTCCGAGGTGTAGCGCATGTCCGGGTTGTTCTTGAGCCAGTCCAGCCACGCCTCCGAGCAGAACTGCTTGCAGTCGCCCTTCTTCTCCATGACCTTGATCCGCGGGATCCCCGGCGGTTCGAACGCCTTGCTGAACGGCGCCGGCGCGGGCGTGTAACCGGCCAGGAACGCGCCCAGGTGGTTGTAGGCCTTGCCGTGCATGGCCCACTCCTTGTTGCTCGGCTGGTTGCCGTACGGCAGGGCGATCGTGGTGGGGTGGACGCCGGAGAGGGAGGCGATCTGCTGGGCGATCGTGCTGATCTGCTCGTCGACCTCCTGGTGCGAGCGTCCGCGCAGGTTGATGTGGTCGCGGGTGTGGTTGCCGATCTCGAAGCCGTTGTCCTTGAGCCAGCCCAGCATCTGGGCCTGCTCCTCGCGTACGGTCTTGCCGAACATGTCGCGGGTCACGTAGAAGGTGGCCTTCGCCGGGAAGCCCGGGTTCTTGGCCGCCACGTCCTTGAGAATGGCGACGGCGGTGTTCGGGGCGGGGACGCCTACCTCGTTGAGCGTCAGCTGTGATGGCGACGAGTCGTCGAAGGTCAGCACCACCGGGTGCTTGCCCGCCGGAATGTCGATCTTCCCGGCCACCATCTCGGCGGCGGTGATCGGCACGTACCCCTCCCTGGCCAGCCGCTCCAGGTCCGCGCGGAACTGCTGCGGTGTCCTGTCGTCCGTCGAGCCCGGTTTGTCGATCACCCGGTGGAACATGAGCACCGGGATCTGCCCCAGCTCGTTCGCCTTGACCTCGGCGGCGCGCTTGGCCTTGGCGGCCTGGGCCGCCTTGAGCTTGGCGGCGGCGTCGACCTTGGTGTCGGCCATCTTGACGGTGGTGGGCTGCGAGTCGCAGCCGCTCAGGAGGGTGGCGGCGGCCAACAGCCCCACTCCACTGAAAATACGCAGTCGCATCCGAACCCCCCGAGACGCGTACGACTGTTACGAGGTGGCTCTTACCCAGCTGATCAACTGCGCCACGCCGCGTCACTGTCAAGAGATGGTCTGGGAAGCGGACAAGCGAAAGGGCCGCCCGCAGGCGGCCCTTTACGCTGAAACGGTCAAATTGCCATCTTCTTCTTGAGGTTCTCGTCCAGTGCGCTCAGGAAGTCCTGGGTGGTGAGCCACTTGGCGTCGCCGCCGACCAGGAGCGCCAGGTCCTTGGTCATCTGGCCGCCCTCGACGGTCTCGACGCAGACCTCTTCCAGCTTGTTGGCGAAGTCGGTCACGGCGGGGGTGTTGTCGAGCTTGCCCCGGTGGGCCAGGCCGCGCGTCCACGCGAAGATCGAGGCGATGGGGTTGGTGGAGGTGGGGTTGCCCTTCTGGTGCTCGCGGTAGTGGCGAGTCACGGTGCCGTGCGCGGCCTCGGCCTCGACGGTCCTGCCGTCGGGGGTCATCAGGACCGAGGTCATCAGGCCGAGGGAGCCGAAGCCCTGCGCCACAGTGTCGGACTGCACGTCGCCGTCGTAGTTCTTCGCGGCCCAGACGTAGCCGCCCTCCCACTTCATCGCCGCGGCGACCATGTCGTCGATGAGGCGGTGCTCGTACGTGAGACCGGCCTTCTCGAAGTCGGCCTTGAACTCGGTCTCGTAGACCTCGGCGAAGATGTCCTTGAAGCGGCCGTCGTACGCCTTGAGGATAGTGTTCTTCGTCGACAGGTAGACCGGGTAGTTGCGGGCCAGGCCGTAGCGCATCGAGGCGCGGGCGAAGTCGCGGATCGACTCGTCCAGGTTGTACATCGCCAGCGCGACGCCGCTGCCGGGGAAGTCGTACACGTCGAGCTCGATCGGCTCGGAGCCGTCCTTCGGCGTGTACGTCAGGGTCAGCGTGCCCTCGCCGGGGATCTTCAGGTCGGTGGCGCGGTACTGGTCACCGAACGCGTGACGGCCGACGACGATCGGCTTGGTCCAGCCGGGGACGAGGCGCGGCACGTTCGACATGATGATCGGCTCGCGGAAGATCACGCCGCCGAGGATGTTGCGGATGGTCCCGTTGGGGGACTTCCACATCTTCTTGAGACCGAACTCCTCGACCCGCGCCTCGTCCGGGGTGATGGTGGCGCATTTCACACCGACGCCGTACTTCTTGATGGCGTTCGCGGCGTCGATGGTGACCTGGTCGTCCGTCTCGTCCCGGTACTGGATGCCGAGGTCGTAGTACTTCAGGTCGACGTCGAGGTAGGGAAGGATCAGCTGGTCCTTGATGAACTGCCAGATGATCCGGGTCATCTCGTCGCCGTCAAGCTCGACGACAGGACCCTCCACCTTGATCTTGGGCATGCGAATGGTTCCCCTTCAATGTTTTGATGCGTTGAGGCTATCGGACCGTCCGGTCATCAGGCGAAAAGGGACAGTATCAACGCTTTGAGCTCGTTGTTGTAGAGCAGGAGCGAGGTCAGGACCAGCACGAACCCGAACCCGGCCAGCGTGATGACGTCAACCTTCTTGCTGCGGATGGACAGCTGCCCACCGTAACCGGCGAAGCGGAGGGCGGCGGCGATCATGATGACGGCGCCCAGCGCGAACCCGCCCCAGCGCGGGTTCACGAAAAAGATCACGAGTACGCCGATGACCGCACCCGCCAGAATCAGCGGATACGGCCCCCAGCTCTCACGCTTGGTCCCGTGGCTCAACGTTCCTCTAGAGGCTTCCACTTCTGATCGGTCTCACCGATGTACTCACTGTCAGGTCGGATCAGCCTATTGTCTGCGTGCTGCTCTATGACATGGGCAGTCCAGCCAGACATTCGGCTGATCGAGAAGACCGGCGTGAAAAGGTCCGTCGGGATCCCGAGATAGTGGTAGACCGAAGCCGCGTAGAAGTCGACGTTGGGGTAGAGGCCCTTCGTCTCGAAGACGACCTCCTCCATCTCCTTGGACATCCGGTAGTAGGTGTCGTCGCCGCCGGCCTCGGCCAGTTCGGCGGACATCTTGCGCAGATGGGTCGCGCGCGGGTCCTCGGTCTTGTAGACGCGGTGCCCGAAGCCCATGATCTTCTCGTGGGCCGCCAGCTTGTCACGTACGGCCTGGGCCACCTGACCCGGAGGGATCGACTCCAGCAGCTTCATGACCTGCTCGTTCGCCCCGCCGTGCAGCGGGCCCTTGAGGGTGCCGATGGCGGCGACGATCGCGGAGTGCATGTCCGAGAGGGTCGCGGCGCAGACGCGGGCGGCGAACGTGGAGGCGTTCATGGTGTGGTCGGCGTGCAGCACCAGGCACTCGTCGAAGATCTCGACCGCCCGGGGGTCGGGGACGCGGCCGGTGACCTCGTGCAGGAAGTTCGCGGCGATGCTGAGCGACGGGTCGGGCTCGGGAACGCTCCCGCCGGTGCGGGCGGCGTGGTAGCGGGCGACCAGCAGCGGTTGCTGCGCGGTCAGCCGGGCCGCCTTGCGCAGGTTGGCGTCGGGGGCGATGGAGTCCTTGTCCGCGTCGTCGGCGGCGGCCAGCGAGACCAGGCTGCGCAGCGCCTCCATCGGTTTCTGCTTCTCGGCGATCTCGGCGATGTTCGCGGAAGCCAGGGCGCCCAGCTCCCGGCCCTGCGCCAGCTCGTCGACGTACGCGTCGAGCTCGGACCGGTTGGGCAGCTTGCCACGCTGAAGCAGGTGTGCGGTCTCCTCGAACGTCGCGCGACCGGCCAGGTCGTGGATGTCGTATCCACGGTAGAAGAGCCGGCCGGCCTTTCCGTCAATGTCGCTCAGCGCTGTGGACGCGGCAACGACATCGGCCAGGCCTTTCGTGGGCTTGTCCGCCATGAGTGTTTCCTCCGCTTATCTTCGTCCGAAGTCTACCCGTGAGCAGGCAAAACCGGCCTCAAAGGTCCAGACCAATTTCACGCCGGATTCTCCTTTCGGCAAAGGCGATTCCGCATCCCCTCGTTTGGGTAAGCCGGAGCTGTAGTAATAGTTACGGCGGGCTACCTGGGGAGGAACTGCCGTGCCCAGGTGGCGGCGTGCCGTTCATACGCTGCCTCACAAGGGGAGGAACCGCCAGTGGAGGGGCCGTTCATACGCATCGAGGACACTGGCGAGGTGGTCCCGTTGCGCCCCGAGATCACGACGGTCGGGAGAGGCCGGGGGGTCGACATCCGGCTCACCGATCCCAGTGTGTCTCGACTCCATGCCGAGTTCGTCAGACGAGGACCCTACCTGTACGTCGTCGACCTGGGGCTGTCCAGGAACGGCACGCGGGTGAACGGCAGGCCGATCGCCCGGAGGGTCCTTGACGACGGCGACGTGGTCTCCTTCGGCGCGGCGCGGGGTCGCATCGGTGGAGTCCCCCGAGAGGACTTCACCCCGGAGGTCGAGCTGCGCAGGGCGGCGGCGCCCGAGCTGACCAGGCGCGAGGTTGATGTGCTGACCTCGCTCTGCAGGCCGGCGCTGTCGGACGAGGCGTTCGTCGCCCCGGCGACCGCGCGCGAGATCGCCGACGACCTGGTCGTGACCGAGGCCGCGGTCAAGCAGCATCTGCTGCGGCTCTACCAGAAGTTCAGGATCCCCGAGGGCACCAACCGGCGCACGCGCCTGGCCAACGAGGTCGTCGCGCTCGGTCTGGTCCGTCCGACCCCCGTGGTGCCACCACAGCGGTCGACGGGCACCCCCGCCGAGCAGCCGTCGGCGGCTGGGCGAAGGGCTTCTTGACGACGGTACTTGGGGCCTGATCGCGACCGGGGCTTCGGCGAGGGGTTCCGGCAGCGTCGGAACCTGAGCGCTAGCATGCCCGCGACCCACGGGAAACGGGCACGTCGCCGGCCAGGAAACCGGCCGGCGACGCTCATCGGCCAAGCATGCGCTCAGATCACCCGGAAGCCGTTGCTCGGCTTGCTGGTCCGGTTGGCCCGGTCCACCGCGACCACGTAGTAGTGGTCGCCGCGCTTCCCGTCGGCGTCCGTCCAGCGGACCTGCCGGTCGCCGGGCACGACCGCGACCAGGTTGCGGGCGTCGGCGAAGTCGCGCGAGGACGCGTTCCCGCCGAAGCGGAAGATCGCGAACTGGAACGGCTCGTCCCTGCCGGTGGCCACCGCGCGCACCTCGACCCCGCCGGGCTTGCGCAGCGCGTACGCCAGGACCGGCCTGTGCGGCGGCTCGCCGTTGGCCAGCCGGGGCAGCACGGGAGCCAGCGCGGGCCGCTGGTAGTGGTCGTTGACGGCGGTCGTGATGGAGCCGATCCGGTCGACCTTGACGTCGTTGGCGTTGTACCAGATGTCGCCGCCGATCTCGGGGTGGTTCCGGTTGAGCGTCAGGTGGGCCGACAGCTCGCCGGGGGCCTGCCACTGGGCCGCCTGGGCCGGGTCGCCCGCCTTGTAGGCGGCCTGGCCGATCCACAGCAGCGTGTTGGTGCCGCTCGCCACGTCGGACCACCAGGGCACGAGCTTGGAGTAGTCGGCCGGCGGCTGCCCCATGTACCAGTAGAGCTGCGGAGCGATGTAGTCGAGCCAGCCCTTCTTGACCCAGCCTCGGGTGTCGGCGTGCAGGTTGTCGTACGACTGGCCGCCGTTGGTGTCCGAGCCGAGCGGGTCGGAGGCCTTGTTGCGCCAGATGCCGGACGGGCTGATCCCCCACGCGATCTCCGGCTTGGCCGCCAGGACGCGCTGCTGCATCTCCTGGACCATCAGGTCGACGTTGTTGCGCCGCCAGGTGGCCAGGTCGGGGAAGCCGGCGCCGTACTTGGCGAACGTGGCGCTGTCGTCGAAAGCCGTGGTGTTCGTGGGGTAGAAGTAGTCGTCGAAGTGCAGGCCGTCGATGTCGTAGCGGGTGACCGCGTCCATCATCGCGTCCTGGCAGAACTTCCGTACCTCCGGCAGGCCCGGGTTGTAGTACAGCTTGCCGCCGAACGGCAGGATCCAGTCGGGGTGCTTGCGCCCGGGGTGGTCGGGGTGCAGCTTGGCGGGGTCGGGCTGCATCGAGGCGCGGTACGGGTTGAACCAGGCGTGGAAGGCCAGGCCACGCTTGTGCGTCTCCTCCACGGCGAAGCCGAGCGGATCATAGCCGGGGTCCTGACCTTGGGTTCCGGTCAGATACTGTGACCAGGGCTCGAACGGTGACGGCCAGAACGCGTCCGCGGTCGGCCTGATCTGCACGAACACCGAGTTGAGCTTGCGCTGCACGGCCACGTCCAGCCAGGCGACGAACTCGGCCTTCTGCTCGTCGGCGGTCAGCCCTGGCTTCGACGGCCAGTTGATGTTGACCACCGAGGCGATCCACATACCGCGCATCTGACGCAACGGCGGCACGTAGTCCTGCGCCAAGGCAGGCATCGGAACGGCGGTGGCGGCGGCAGCGAGGGCGAGGCCCTTCAAGAGAGTCCGTCTGCTCGGCATGGGGGGGTGGCCTCTCGGAAAGTGGTTGTATCGAAGGCGACGATGACAGAAAATTACCTTCAGATCAACAACCGTGAAGGAAAGTGCCGATGAGCGGTGACCTGTCCAGACTGGCGATGACAGTGTTGCACCCAGGGTACGAGGGGACCTCGGTCCCCGACTGGCTGCGCCGCGCGCTGGGCGAGGGTCTGGGCGGAGTTGTGCTGTTCGCCCGCAACGTCATAGATGCGCAGCTCGTACGGCATTTGCGCGCCGAGAACCCTGACACCGTCGTCGCGATCGACGAGGAGGGCGGCGCGGTCACCCGGCTGGAGGTCCAGGCCGGCAGCTCCTTCCCCGGCAACCGGGCCCTGGGCGTGGTGGACGACGTGACGCTCACCGAGCGCGTGGGCCGCCAGATCGGCCGGATGCTCGGCGAGCTGGACATCACGCTCGACTACGCGCCCGACGCCGACGTGAACTCCAACCCGGCCAACCCCGTCATCGGCATCCGCTCCTTCGGCCCCACGCCCGACCTGGTCTCCCGGCACACGGTCGCGTACGTGAACGGCGTCCAGGGCGCGGGCGTGGCCACCTGCGCCAAGCACTTCCCCGGCCACGGGGACACTGTGACCGACTCCCACCTGGCGCTGCCCACCGTGCACGCCTCGCGCGAGGTGCTCTTCGCACGCGACCTGCCGCCGTTCCGGGCCGCGATCGCCGCCGGGGTGCGCTCGATCATGTCGGGCCACCTGCTCGTCCCCGCTCTCGATCCGTCGATGCCGGCGACGCTGAGCCGTACCGCCATGACCGAGCTCCTGAGGGGCGAGCTCGGCTTCGACGGGATGCTCGTCACCGACGCGATCGAGATGCAGGCGGTGGCCGCCATGTTCACGCCGGGCGAGATCGCGGTGCGGGCCCTGGACGCGGGCGTGGACGCCATCTGCGTGGGGCTGGCCACCGAGGAGAGCCTGCACGCGATGCGCGACACGATCGTGGCCGCCGTACGCGCCGGTGAGCTGCCCGAGGAGCGGCTCGCGGAGGCGGCCGCGCGGGTGCTCGCGCTCTCCCAGTGGTACGGGGCGCAGGCGGCGCTGCGCGACAAGGCCCGGGGCGACGTGGACGAGGGCGTGGGCCTGGAGGCGGCCAGGGCGGCGCTGACCACCTCCGGCACCGCCCGGCTCGACCGCGCCCCGCTGGTGGTCGAGGTCAACACCCGCTTCAGCAAGGCCGTGGACCCCTCGACGCCGACCGGCATCACGGCGGCCCTCACCTCCCTCCTGCCGAACACGGCCCGGCTGCAGCTCGAACCCATGGGCGACCTGCCCGACCTGGCGGCCGACGGGCGGCCGATCGTGCTGGTGGTGCACGACGCCGCCCGGTACGACTGGGTGCGTTCGACGGTGGCCAAGGCGCTGGCGGTGCGGCCCGACGTGATCGTGGTGGACACCGGCGTGCCGGCGCCGCCCGGCGGGGCCGTCCACCTGGCCACCCACGGCATCTCCCGCGTGTCCGCACAGGCGGCGGCAGAATGGCTGACCCAGTGACCGCCGAACCCGCGAACCCGGTCGCCACCGTACGCGCCGTGCTGCCCTCGCTCACCCCGGCGGCGCAGTCCATCGCCCGCATCATCCTGGACGACCCCGGGCTGGTGGTGCGCAGCACGATCACCGAGTTCAGCGCGGTCTCCGGGACGAGCGAGGCCACCATCGTGCGCACGGCCCGGGCTCTCGGGTTCGCGGGATACTCGCAGATGCGCTTCGCCCTGGCGGCGGCCGTGGCCAAGGAGCCGGAGCGGCTGGTGCCCGGCGACCTCGGGCCCGACGACCCGCTGACGGACGTGATCGCCAAGGTCGCCCGCGCCGAGTCGGAGGCGCTGGCCGACACCGCCGCGCAGCTCGACCCCGACCAGCTGGGCGACGTGGTGAAGGCCATCTCGGTGGCGCGGCGGGTGGACGTGTACGGGGTGGGGGCCTCGGGGCTGGTGGCGGCGGACATGTCGCAGAAGCTGCTGCGCATCGGGCTGTCCAGCCACCCGTTCAGCGATGCGCACCTGGCTCTGACCAGCGCGGCGCTGCTCAAGGAAGGCGACGTCGTGGTGGCGATCAGCTGCAGCGGCGAGACGCCCGACGTGCTGGTGCCCGCCCGCACCGCGGCCGACACCGGGGCCCTGGTCGTGGGCATCACCAACAACCCCCGGTCGTCGCTGGCGGAGCTGGCCGATCACACGCTGGTGTCGGCGGGGCGGGAGACGGCGTTCCGGCCTGGGGCGCTGGCGAGCCGGATCAGCCAGTTGCTGATCGTGGACTGCATCTTCGTGGGGCTGGCGCAGCGGACGTACGACACGGCCGACGCGGCCATCCGGGCCACCCGGAACGCCACGGACCGCTACCGCAACCGCTGACCCACCGGCCCCGACGCGACCGCCGACGTCGCACACGGCCCAGGGCCGTGCCCCCGATGCACAGGCCCCGAAGCGACCGCCGACGTCGGTTGCCGTCCCTTGGGAGGGTCCGCGTCGAGGGGGCGGCCGAAACGACCGCCGCCTTCGCGGGCGGTGGTCAGGCGCGGGCGACCGACAGGGCGGCCAGGTCGGCCTCGATCTTGGCGGCCGTGGCCAGCAGCGGCGGCAGGAGGTCGCGGCGGGCCGCCTGCAGGGTCGTCCGGCTGGCGTGGGTCGAGACGTTCACGGCGGCCACCGTCCGCCCCGAACGGTCGCGAATCGGCGCGGCGATCGAGCGCAGCCCCTCCTCCAGCTCCTGGTCCACCATCGCCCACCCCCGCCCGCGCACCTTGCCCAGCTCCGCCCGCAACGCGGCCGGCAGCGCGATCGTGTGCGAGGTGAGGCGGCGCAACGAGGCCCCCTCCAGGTACGCGTCCAGCTCGTCCGGCGGGAGGGCGGCCAGCAGGACCCGCCCCATCGACGTGCAGTACGCGGGGAAGCGGGTCCCGATGCTGATCGTCACCCGCATGATCCGCGCCGTCGCCACCCGCGCCACGTAGACGACGTCCTCCCCGTCCAGCACCGCCACCGAGGCCGACTCGTGCACCTCGGCCGCCAGGCGTTCCAGGTGCGGGTCGGCGACCTCGGGCAGCGACAGGCTCGACAGGTACGCGTACCCCAGCTCCAGCACCCGGGGCGTGAGCGAGAACAGCCGCCCGTCGCTGCGCACGTACCCCAGGTCCTCGAGCGTGAGCAGGAATCGCCTGGCCGCGGCCCTGCTGAGGCCGGTCGCGCGGGCCACCTGGCTGAGCGTCAGCTCAGGGTCGGTGGCGCTGAACGCCCGGATCACCGCGAGCCCCCGGGCCAGCGACTGCACATGATCAACCATCGTGATCCCCTTGACATGAGCTGGCAAGAGCGTAGGTTCCGCGATACGGGATTGTTCGGTCAGAGAATACATGTGCGCATCGCGAACAACTAGGAGCAGCCGTGCGTCGCGCTCTCGTCCTCACCATCACCCCGGTCCAGGGCGGCGCGGCCGCCGTCTCGGGGGCGGTGAGCGGGCAGTTCCAGTTCGCGTTCGCGAACACGACCTCGCTGCTGACCGCCAAGCAGCAGGGCCTCGACGTCAAGGTGGTCGCCAACGGCGTCTCCTCCACCGGTCAGCAGGGCAAGGACTTCAGCGCGGTGCTGGTCGAGCAGGACAGCCCGATCAGGACGGCCAAGGACCTGGCGGGCAGGAAGATCTCCGTCAACCAGCTCAAGAACATCGGCGACACGACCGTACGCGCCTCCGTGCGCAACGCGGGAGGCAACCCCACCGGCATCGAGTTCGTGGAGCTGCCCTTCCCGGACGCGCCCGCCGCGCTGCAGAGCGGCCGGGTGGACGCCATCTGGGTGGTCGAGCCGTTCGTCAGCCAGGCCGTCAGCCAGGGAGCGCGCCCCGTGGCCTGGAACTTCGCCGACGCCGCCCCCGACCTCACCGTCGCCATGTACTTCACCACGGGCCGGACCGACGCCGACCTGACCAGGCGGTTCACGGCGGCGATGCGCAACGCCAGGGCGGTGGCGTACCAGCCGCAGGTGCTGCTGATGGACGAGCCGTTCGCCGCCGTGGACGCCCAGACCCGGGCGGACCTGGAGGACCTGATCCTGCGGCTGTGGCGGGACCTGGAGGTGACCACGCTGTTCGTCACCCACGACATCGACGAGGCCGTCTACCTGGGGCAACGCGTGATCGTGCTGTCCTCGTCGCCGACCGTGATCCTGGAGGACCTGAAGGTGGATCTGCCGCCCGAACGCGACCAGCTGACGACCCGCTCGCTGCCCCGGTTCGGCGAGTTGCGCGGGCACGTCTACCGGCAGATCCAGCGGGCGAGGGACCGGCGATGACGACCGTCCGGGACGCCACGTTCGACGTGCTCAGGCGGTACGGGCTGACCACGATCTTCGGCAACCCCGGCTCCACCGAGGTGACCCTGCTGACCGGGCTCCCGGACGACCTGCGTTTCGTGCTCGCGCTCCACGAGGGGTCCGTGGTGGGGATGGCCACGGGGTGGGCGATCGGGCACGAGGCGCCCGCGCTGGCCGTGCTGCACACCACGGCCGGGCTGGGGAACGCGGTGGGGGCCATCGCCACCGCCCGGGTGAACCGGGTGCCGCTGGTGATCCTGGTCGGGCAGCAGGACCGGCGGCATCTGGCGCTGGAGCCGTTCCTGACCGGGCACCTGAGCGGGCTGGCCGGGGACTATCCGGTGCGGGTGGACCAGCCGGTGCGCGCGCAGGACGTGCCCGGGGCGGTGGTCCGGGCCTTCCACGAGGCGACGACCTTCCGCGGGCCCGCGCTGGTCGTGGTGCCGATGGACGACTGGGAGGCGCCCTTCTCGGAGGAGACGGTGGCGGCGCCCGCGCGGATGGTGCGGCCCGCCGGCATCCCGGACGATGACCTCGCGCCGCTGGTGGAGCTGCTGTCGGGGGCCCGGTCGCCGGCCATCGTCGCGGGCGCGGGGGCCGGGTGGGAGGCGCTGGTCGCGCTGGCCGAGCGGCTCGGGTGTCCCGTGTTCCAGGAGTCGTTCGGGGGGCGGGCCGGGTTCCCGCAGGACCATCCGCAGTACGCGGGGGTGCTGCCCGCCGACCGGGTTCGGCTGCGGGAGGCGCTGGCGGGGCACGACGTGGTGCTCGCGGTGGGGGCTCCCGTCTTCCGGCAGTACCCGTACGTGCCCGGTCCCCTGGTGGCGGCGGGGACGTCGGTCGCGGTGATCACGGATGACCCGGCCGAGGCGCATCGCAGCCCGGCCGACCTGGCCTACCTCGCCTCGCCGTCGGCCGTCTGCGCCCGGCTGGCCGCTCTGCTCCCCTCATCGTCACCGGCCGCGGGACGGGCTCCCGCAGCGGGACGGGCTCCCGCGACGGACATTCCCGAACTGCCCACTGCGGGGCGGCCGTTGCGGGCGGCGCACGTGCTGCGCGAGCTCGCGCTGCGGCTGCCCGCCGACATCGTGCTCGTCGAGGAGACCCCCTCGTCCCGCCCCGACCTGCACCGGCTCGTGCCCGCCAGAACCCCGCTCGGCTTCCTGTCGGCGGCCATGGGCGGGCTCGGGTTCGCCGTGCCCGCCGCGGTGGGCCTGCGGATGGCGCTCCCCGACCGGCCCGTGATCGCCGTCGTGGGCGACGGGTCGGCCCTCTACGGCGTGCACGGGCTCTGGAGCGCGACGCACTACCGGGTGGGCGCGCTGTTCGTCGTGCTCTCCAACGGCCGGTACGCGATCATGGACCGGCTGGCCGACAAGCAGGGCGGCAAGGCGCCGTGGCCGCCGTTCACCGAGGTGGACATGGGCGGCCTGGCCAGGTCCTTGGGCTGCCCCGCCAGGCGGGTGGACTCGTACGACGAGCTGACGGCGGCCCTCGACGAGGTGCTCCCGTCGCTCGCGGCCCGCGAGGAGCCCCTGCTGCTCGACGTGACCGTGACCGTGGATCCGGACTTCCAGCCTTAGGAGGCTCACCATGACGTTCCTCGACCCCAAGATCTGGACGGGCTCGATCTTCGACGGCGGATGGACGGCCTCGCGCGCCGGTGACGCGCCCGTCACCGAGCCCGCCACCGGCGACGAACTCGGCCGCGCGGGCACCGCCGGCGCCGACGACGTGGCGGCCGCCGCCGTACGGGCCCGGTCGGAGCAGCGGGCGTGGGCCGCCACGCCGTACGAGGAGCGGGCGGCGCTGCTGCGGCGGGCCGGACGGCTGTTCGAGGAGCACGCGCAGGAGATCCAGGACTGGATCGTCAGGGAGTCCGGCGGCGTGCCGGGCAAGGCCGGGTTCGAGACGCACGTGGCGGCGCAGGAGTGCTACGAGGCGGCGGCGCTGGCGTCGCAGCCCCTGGGCGAGGTGCTGCCGACGGCCCGCAAGCGGCTCAGCTTCGCGCGGCGGGTGCCGGTCGGGGTCGTGGGGGTGATCGCGCCGTTCAACTTCCCGCTGATCCTGGGCATCCGGTCGGTCGCCCCGGCGCTGGCGCTGGGGAACGCGGTGGTGTTCAAGCCGGACCAGCGTACGGCCGTGTGCGGCGGGTTCGCGGTCGCGCGGGTCTTCGAGGAGGCCGGGCTGCCCAGCGGGCTCCTGCACGTGCTGCCCGGCGGTCCCGAGGCCGGTCAGGCGCTGGTCGCCGACCCGAACATCCCCGTGATCTCCTTCACCGGCTCCACCGCCGCCGGGCGCAAGGTCGGCGAGGCGGCGGCGCGCCTGCTCAAGCGGGTCCACCTGGAGCTGGGCGGGAACTCGGCGCTGGTCGTCTTCGACGACGCCGACCTCGGGGCCGCCGCGTCGGCGGGTGCGTGGGCGTCGTTCTTCCACCAGGGGCAGATCTGCATGACCTCGGGACGGCACCTCGTGCACGAGGCCGTGGCCGAGGAGTACGTCGAGCGCCTGGCCGCCAAGGCCACGGGGCTGCCGGTGGGCGACCCCGCCACCGGGCAGGTCGCGCTCGGGCCCCTGATCGACGCCGGGCAGCGCGACCGGGTGCACCAGCTGGTCACCGCGAGCGTCTCCGCCGGGGCCCGGCTCGCCGCCGGGGGGACGTACGAGGGGCTGTTCTACCGGCCGACCGTGCTGGCCGAGGTGCCGGTGAGCGCGCCGGCGTACGCGGAGGAGGTGTTCGGGCCGGTGGCGCCGGTGACGACGTTCTCCACGCTGGAGGAGGCGGCGGCGCTGGCCGCGGACTCGGAGTACGGCCTGTCGCTGGGCATCCTCACGCGGGACGTGATGAAGGGGATGGCGCTGGCCGACCTGGTGCCGACGGGGATCGTGCACATCAACGACCAGACCGTGGACGACGAGGCCGTGGCGCCGTTCGGCGGGGTGGGGGCCTCGGGGACGGGAGCGCGGTTCGGCGGCACCGGGGCGAACGTCGACGCCTTCACCGAGACGCAGTGGGTCACCATGCAGGGGGACATCGCCACGAAGCGCCCGTCCCCGTCGAGCGCCAGCCGCCCCCCGAG